>JBHJJI010000231.1:0-11981 GCA_050042805.1 Leptolyngbyaceae cyanobacterium | reverse complement strand
CCAAACTTTGCAATCGCACTTGGCGGGTCTCTATACCGGTAACCCCAAACGTCAAACTGAGCGCCCCACGGCGGAGCAACTGCTCAAGGCTTTCGTGGGGATTACTCTCTATCATCATCGGGATGGCACGGCTGAAATTACCCCCCTTAATCCCCTACAGCGTCGCATCTTGGCGCTCATGAAGATCCCTGAAACCATTTATGAGCTGCCCGTACAAACTTGATTTATTCCAAATACTGCTCAGAAATGAGCGAACTGAGAGTCCTGAGATGGGCCAGTCTTTTAGGGGGTGTCAACGGCGGGCGACAGCAAGACAACTTCGCTGCTATCGACGATGAAGGCACCGAAACGACCGTTGCTCAGCGTTTGCAACACTTGAGCTGCCGCTTGAGGATCCGGACTTTGAGTCGCCAGCAAAAAGGGCCGCTGTTCGTAAACCGCTAGGCCAATCGATTGATTGAGGGTCTGCTGCAGCTGTTTGGCGACTTCTGGGTTGTTGCCATAGTCAACCAGCACGGCATAGCCTTCGCCCAAGAGTTTGGGGGCATAGGCAACGGTGGCCTCTGGCATCGGCTCCGGTGTCGTGGCGACCGGCTCAGTCGGCGTTGGGGTGGTCGGTTCGATGGGCTCGATGGGCTCTGGCTCAACGGGCTCAGCTGCAATGGGCTCGGTGGCCGACACTTCACCCGGGGCGGCGGGTCTAGCAACAAAGGCTTGGGCACCCTCGACTTCGGTGAGATATTGCGCCCAGGCGTTGGCGTTTTCTAATCTGGTGAACCCGCCAGCTCTCACAACGATGTCATCGAGATAGCGACACACGCTAATACTGGTCGTCGTGGGGAGCAGGTTTTGAATGCGATCGCGGGCATCCACGGTATCGCCCTGTACCAACAGCAAATATTCATTGGCCGCTGGTGGCCCACAGGGCGGAAAATCGTCCGCCCAGGCTCGGGGTGCGACAATGCCCCCCGTCACCAGTGCCGTGATTAGACCCCACCGCTGAAGCGTTTTTATCCCAGACATCGGCACACCAAGACGAACAGCAAATTCGGCAAACTCAAATCTAGCTCCCTATAGTGACATATCCTGATCGATTTACCACCCCATGTAGCGGCTTTGTAACGCCTAGGTAGACCTATAGACGCTAAGCCAGGCGGACGGCAGTTTTCCTCGTCTACCACCAAACTGCCAGGATGCGAGTCTCATGAGTGATTCAGAGCGGCGAAAAACTCATCCATCCGCCATCATCGGACTGGCAGACGAGCGGCTGGGCGCTTTTGTTTCTTCTGTTAACGGCACGGGCGGCGATCGCCGTCGCCGTTCGGCCATCAGTTTGGGTCGCAAATACAGATTCTCGAGCAGCACTGCGCCGCCCGCCACCCAAGGAGGCACAATCAGCGCGCCGATGCTGCCCAGCACTTGCGCCCCCCCCAAGACTGCCAGCAGTTGATAAAGCGGATGGACACCCACCGAGGTGCCCACGAGTAACGGGTCGAGCACATAGGTTTCTAGATATTGAATTACGACGAAGAGGATCAGCACCCAAAGAAACGTCCAGCCGCCTTGAGAAATTGCCACCACCAAGGCCGGAATCGCTCCCAAAATTGGCCCTAAGAACGGGATCAAATTAGTAAAGCCAGAGATTGCGCCCAGCCCCAAAGCAAAGTCAGATAAGCCCAAAATGCTGAGGCTGACAGTAGTGGCCAGGGCCAGAATTGTGGAAACTAACAGTCGCCCTCGGATATAGCTGCCCATCCGATTGCTGATCGGTCCCACCTGCGCCACCATGCGATCGTCCCAAGGTTGCGGCAGCAGGCGCACAAAATTTTTCACCAGGGTGCGGCTATCAGCAAGCATGTAACCTGATAAAAAGAGGGCGAGAATCAGGCTAAAAAATCCGCCTAAAATCCCCGTCGTGAGTCCGTAGGATCGCACCAACAGCTGTTGACTCGACCGAATGACCCAACGACTGAGTCCTTGAACGTCGATGAATTGGTTAATCAGTTCACTCGTAAAGTCGGGGCGCTCATCATTGAAGGAAACAACCCAAGTTTCGGCATAGTCCAAGACTTGTTTCAGCGAGACAGGAATTTGCCGAATCAATCGCTGAATCTGTTCCGCGACCGTTGGCCCCACCCAAAGTCCCACCCCCGTAATAATCGACACGATCGCCAGATAGGTCAGCACCACCCCCAGCCAGCGGGGAATTCGGTAGCGCTCAGCCCAATCCACCACGGGGGCGATCGAAGCCGCCAGCACGATCGCAATCATCACCAGCAAAAACAGACTCCGCAGTTGCCATAACAGCAAGAGCAAAGGCACCGACAGTACCAGGAACACCAAACTATTGAGGGAAAATGTGATGCGCTGTTCGTTAGAAGACATTCAAAACCTTCCCCTGAAAAGGTTTGAGGTGGCGTACTGCCCTCATCTATAGCAGATATGCCGCTATAAAGTGCCGTGACAGTCGCGCTCACCTGAGTGTAACGCTGGCCAGCATGATCGGGGCTCTTCCCCGCGTTGGCTCGTCGAGCGTCCCTCAGGCTCCAGAGGTAATACCAGTTCTCAGTGATCGGACTGCCGATGCAATCTCGGCAACGCCGGGGAGCCGAGGGGCAGGGGAGCCAGATCTGTAGCCTTGTTTTAGAGAATCGGTATAACTTCTCAGAAGGCTCTCAATGCCCCTGCCCACCGATGTCACCAAGCCCCGTTGATCAGGAGGTTGCTCACAAGCGCAGTTTGCTGACACCCCTCAGCTGATTTAGCTGACCCCCCCCCCAGCTTATTTAATAGATGTAGAACCGATGAGGCAGCAGCAGACATCAGGTCGCAGGTTCACCCGAGAAGTAGGCTTACCCAGAGCAGGCAATTGGGTACTTTGAAATCAGTCCCCGCAGTGGGCACTTCCATTGCCGTACAAGATTAAAAGTAGGAGAAACATGGAACATCGTGGCGTTACCGTTTGGTTGACTGGGCTGAGTGGCGCAGGCAAAAGCACGATCACTGACGCGCTGGAACAGCGTCTACGCGATCACCAGTGCAAATTAGAAGTCTTAGATGGTGATATCGTGCGCACAAATCTCACCAAAGGCTTGGGCTTTAGTAAAGAAGATAGAGATACGAACATTCGTCGCATTGGCTTTGTCTCTCATTTATTGACGCGCATTGGTGTCATTGTCTTGGTGTCAGCGATCTCACCCTCCCGAGCCGTCCGCGAAGAAGTCCGCGCGATGATTGGTGATTTTATGGAGGTGTATGTCAGCGCCCCCCTCGAAGTCTGCGAGTCGCGCGATGTCAAAGGCCTCTACAAAAAGGCGCGTTCTGGGGAGATCAAGCAGTTCACGGGGATTGATGATCCCTATGAAGCGCCGCTCAACCCCGAAGTCAACTGTGAAACCCACAAGGAAACGTTGACCGAAAGCGTTGACAAGATCATGGCCAAGCTAGAAGAGTTGGGCTATCTCAGCGTTGCCAGCGTCACGGCCTAAGGCTTGACGACACTAGCGTCGCGATCGCCGATCGGTTCGTTAATGGCTGCCAATCTCGGATGCTTTGACATCGAGAGCGAGCCCATCGGCGGGCGGCGATCGCCACCACGCCCACTTTTTCCCTCGCCCCATGCTAAACCGTCAGGGGGCGAGGGAAAAATCGGTCGCTCAGGTTCCGCGAATTGGGCTCAGGAGCTGCCTATAATGAGAGCTTGTGTGTCGTCGCCCTTCTTCCTCCATGGCCAAAAACGAGTCCCAGCAACCTGCCCAAAGCGCCTCCACGTTAGCCGAAATTCGGGCGGCCCGATTGCAAAAGGTCGAGCAGCTGAACGCCGCTGGACTCAATCCTTTTGCTTACCGCTGGGAAAAGACCCACGATGCGTCTGATCTGCAGGCCAAGTATGAGGGGTTGGCAGCCGGTGAAGAAGTTGAGGATGAGGTGGCGATCGCCGGACGCATTCTGGCCCGCCGGGTCTTTGGCAAACTCGCTTTTTTCAATATCCAAGACGAGAGCGGCACGATTCAGCTCTATCTGGATAAGAAGGTCATTCGCGACAGCATGGCCGAGAATCCTGACGCTTTTAATCAGATCAAGCAACTGACGGACGTGGGCGACTTCATTGGCGTACGCGGCACGATTAAGCGCACCGAAAAAGGTGAACTGTCGGTGAAGGTGCAGCAATATGCCCTGCTGACCAAATCTTTACTTCCCCTGCCAGACAAGTGGCATGGCCTCACCGACATCTCCAAGCGCTATCGCCAGCGCTACGTTGATCTCATCGTCAATCCCGATGTGCGCGAGACCTTTCGCAAGCGCGCCCTGATCACGTCTGGCATTCGTCGCTTTTTTGAAGATCGCGACTTCTTAGAAATTGAAACTCCCGTGCTGCAGAGTGAAGCAGGGGGAGCCGAGGCGCGTCCCTTTACGACGCACCACAACGCCCTGGATATGCCGCTGTTTTTGCGGATTGCCACTGAGCTGCATCTGAAGCGGCTGGTGGTCGGCGGTTTTGAGAAGGTCTTTGAGATTGGTCGCATCTTCCGTAATGAGGGCATTTCGACCCGTCACAATCCGGAATTTACCAGCATTGAAGTTTACGAAGCCTACGCCGACTATCACGACTTTATGGCGATGACGGAAGAACTCATTGCCAAAGTCACCGAGTCGGTTCTCGGCACCACCAAAATTACGTATCAAGATCAAGAAATTGACCTCACCCCTCCCTGGCGGCGGGCCACCATGCACGAACTGGTCAAAGAAAAGACCGGTCTAGATTTTGAGCAGCTAGAAGACTTCGACACGGTAAAAGCAAAGGTCATCGCCCTAGGAATCACTGATTTAACTGGCTGCGACTCTCTCGGGCGTCTGCTCAACACCGTATTCGAAGAAACTGTTGAAGCTGACCTGATCCAACCCATGTTTGTGATCGATCATCCCGTCGAGATTTCACCGCTCTCGAAGCCCCACCGCAGCAAGCCCGGCGTTGTGGAACGGTTTGAGCTGTTCATTGCGGGACGCGAAACGGCGAATGGCTTTTCTGAGTTGACGGATCCCATCGATCAACGGGTGCGGTTTGAGGCTCAGGCAGCTCGCAAGGCGGCAGGAGATCTCGAAGCCACAGGTGTGGATGAAGACTTTCTCACCGCGTTGGAATACGGCATGCCCCCCACCTGCGGTCTCGGCATTGGGATCGATCGCCTCGTCATGCTCCTCACTGACAGTCCCAGCATTCGCGATGTCATCGCCTTCCCCTTGTTGAAACCAGAACGCGCCGCTGAGAGCGAGCCCGACACCCCGACCCCGTAGCGATCGCCCCACCCCACAACGAACCACCCTGGCCGCCCTCCCAATCTCTGGTGTAATGACCATCCTGGCTGTCATCCCAAATCTTCTTGTGTGATGGCCATCCTGGCCGTCCTCTAAATCTTGGGTGGGGTTGGGGCAGGCTAGGAAGCCCACCCAACGAGGTTTTTTAACGCCTGGTCATCTTGAAAACCGCGATCGCCCCACCCCATTAAGCGCATCCCCTCCCGCAATACCACCTTCTTGTGTAACGGCCATCCTGGCCGTCCCAGCCTTTTGGTTGAATGCGGCCCCGTTAGTTCAGCGGCACTGAGAGATCTAGCACTTCGCGGGCCGGTTCTTGCACCCGCTCAATGGTGAGGCCCTGGCCATCCAACCGAATTTGGGTTTCCGGTTCTGGCTGCTCGATGAGTTGTAAATTGAGGCGATCGCCATCGGTGGAAATGCGGGGGCGAAGTTGCGATTCGTCTTCATCGAGATCAATTTGAAAGCCGCCTAAGTTGATTTCTTGAGCCGCACTGGGCAGTGCCGTCCCTAGGACGATACCGCTAACGGTCACTATTCCGAGCAGTAGAAACTTGAAGCTGTTCATAGCAATATCTTCCAATTCAGCAGCGGCAGCCAAGCCATCGCCAATCTTTGCCATGATCAAGAGTCGTCTGGCAAATGGGCTGGGTTTGACTCCCTTTGATTATCAGTCTAAAAAGTCTGGCATTGACTTTCCTGAGTGCCTGCTAAAGATTGAGTGAGACCGAGGGTTGCCCAGGCTGACCTACGGCACAGCGACGGCTCAGCGCTGTCGCCGATCGCGCGATGTCGCACCAGCAATGTCAACCCCGATAGACCGTCTGGGTAAACTCAAGCATAATTAGATGGCTTGACTACTCTGCGCTCGAAGGCGATGTGCCTGACTGTGACTGAGGTGCTCTTGATTCTGTAGCTGGGGCGTCTTTTTCCGTCGGTTCAAATCAGTTAGAGGTAGAGTAGTAGGGGTTATTTGAGGCTGGTGTACAGCCGTTGGATGAAGGCACGAGACCGTTCGTCAGGATCCACTCATCGGTTGCGGGAGAGTTATCCTCAACGGTTCACTGCTTGCCTTTCTTCTTCAGTTTTTGGTTTAGCCTTATCCATTGCTTGTAGCAGCGATTCATTATGGCACCGTCTAACTCCAGCATGTTGGCGACGTTCTCCCAGGTAAATCAACAAGGGAGTTTGACCCACCGGGTAAAAGATCTGCCTGCGCCGCAGTTTATCAATCTGTTAGAGCAGATTACCAAGGAGTTTGAGCATTTCCTCCGGGCGATCGACATGATCAACAACGAAGCCCTGGAGACGATGCTAGAGCAGATTTTAGAGGCGTTTACCCTCAAAATCGGGCAAATTTTGCAGGCGGAACGCACGACTATTTTTATGGTCGATTGGGATAAAGCCGAGCTGTGGTCCAAAATTGCCCAGGGCGATGGTGAAGGCCGCTTAGAAATTCGGGTTCCCGTCGGTAAGGGGATCGCTGGACACGTGGCCGATTCGGGTGAATGTCTCAACATTCCCGATGCCTACTCCAGTGACCTCTTCAATCGCAAAACCGATCAAGAAACCGGCTATCGCACCCACAGCATTCTCTGCATTCCCGTTTTTAACAAAACCAACGAGTCCGTCGTTGCAGTGGTGCAGCTGCTCAACAAGCTGGATCCGAACGGCAAACCCGTCGCGTTTGATGATCAAGACGAGCGCAGTTTCCGCGAGTTTGCGTCTTCCATCGGCATCATTCTTGAAAGCTGCAATTCCTTTTACGTGGCGGCCCGCAACCAGAAGGGCGTGTCTTCGCTGCTCAAAGCGATCTCGTCTCTCGAACAAAGTTTAGATCTCGAAAAAACGCTGCAGTCGGTGATGGCGGAAGCTCGCGACCTGATGAATGCCGATCGCAGCACGCTGTGGCTGATCGACGCCAATAATAACGAGCTGTGGTCGCGAGTCAAGTCCGGCGATGGGCAAACCATGATCGACCTGCGGATTCCCGCTGACCGAGGGATCGTCGGCTTTGTCGCCTCCACGGGCAAAAACCTCAACATTCCCGACGCCTATCAAGATCCCCGGTTTGACCCTTCATCCGATCAGCGCACCGGCTACCTGACCCGCAATATTCTTTGCATGCCGGTGTTTGACTCGTCGAGCAAACTCATTGCCGTCACCCAGCTGATCAATAAAAAGCAAGGGTCGTTCAACAACTCTGACGAAGAGTTTATGCGGGCGTTCAACATTCAGGCCGGTGTGGCGCTGGAAAATGCCCAGCTATTTGAGAACGTCCTAGTTGAGAAGCAGTACCAAAAAGATATTCTGCAAAGCCTGTCGGATGCAGTAATTTCCACCGACATGGAGGGCCGCGTCGTCACCATCAACGATGCCGCTTTGGAACTGTTGGGCTGTCCGGAATCGCCTGAAGACAGCGATCGCGCCCTGCGAGAGACTTGGGAACAACAGCTGATCAATCGTTTGGTGTGGGACATCATTCCCATCGAAAAGCTGCAGTTTCGCATCGAAGACAGTTTAGAAACTGGGGCTAAGCACTATGTGCCGGAGCAAACGCTGAAGGTGGCGATCCCCGTTGAAGCCCTGCTGACGCCCCCCGGTCAGCCCGTCGATCCGAGTACGGCGCTGCTGCTATTGCCCGATGGCGACAATTCTGACCAATTTTGGCCGTGGGGCCATCGGGATGACACGCTGCCCGTACCCGCCGATCAGGTGCAGCAGTTAGAGCGCAGCATCAACCTGACGGTGAACCCCCTGACGAATCCCGAAGGTGGGGTGCGGGGTGGCCTGCTGGTGCTCGAAGACATCAGCCAAGAGAAGCGGATGAAAACCACCCTCTACCGCTATATGACGCCCGGCGTGGCCGACCGGGTAATGGCCCTGGGCGAAGATACCCTGATGCGGGGCGAACGGCGAGAAGTCACCGTGCTGTTTTCCGACATTCGCGGCTACACCACCCTGACGGAAAATCTCGAAGCCGACAAAGTGGTGGAAATGCTCAACACCTACTTTGAAACCATGGTGGAAGCGGTCTTCAATTTTGAAGGAACCCTCGATAAGTTTATTGGCGACGCCATCATGGCCGTGTATGGCGCGCCGCTGCCGCTGCAAAACCATGCCTGGGCAGCGGTGCAGTCGGCCCTAGACATGCGTCAGCGCCTGGTGACCTTCAACAGTGAGCGGGTGCTGCAAAATCAGCCCGAGGTGCGTATCGGCATGGGGATCAGCTCCGGTGAGGTGGTTTCGGGCAATATCGGCTCACAGAGCAAGATGGAATATACCGACGTCGGGGATGGCGTTAGTCTGAGTGCCCGTCTAGAAGGCGTGACTAAGCAATACGGCTGCGATATTGTGCTCAGCGAGCACACCTATGAGCCCTGTCGCGACAAAATTTGGGTGCGAGAACTCGACAAAACCCGAGTCAAGGGCAAGAATCAGCCGGTCAGCATTTTTGAACTGATTGACTACAAGCACAACAGTCTGGAGCAGACGACCCAAGACTTTTTGGACCTTTATCAAGAAGGCCGCGCCGCTTACACCAATATGCAGTTTGAAAAAGCGATCGCGATTTTTGAAAAAGCGATCGTGCTCAAACCCACCGATCGCGCCTCAGCGATTCATATCAATCGGGCACAAGCCTATCTCGTCAATCCTCCCCCAGACGATTGGGACGGCGTCCACACCATGACGACAAAGTAGGTTAAACAGACTGCCGCCAGATCGGCTTTCTCACTGGCGCTGCCGCGAAGCGAACGGCCAAGATGGCTCTGGAACAGACGGCCAGGATGGCCATCAAACAAGAGGTGTTGGGAGAGAACTCGCAGGGTGATATCTGATACCGATTCTCTGAAACAAGGCTACAGATCTGGCTCCCCTGCCCCTCATCTCCCCTACGTTTCCAAGATTGCATCGGGAGTTCGATCACTGAGAACGGGTATGAGTGGGTGAGCTATAGCTATAGCCAGCGTTTGGGGAGAAAGCTGGGTGAGGGTTCAAGCGCCCTGTTGAAAATTGAAATGTTGATTGCTCAAGGCTCTGAGCTTTAATTCTGAAAGGAACATTTTGAAGTGTGGGAAGTGGGATCAGCCCAGGGCCACGTCTAAAAACATCATGATGACAAAGCCGAGCATTAGCCCTAAGGTGCCGCTCTGCCCCAAACTCTTTTGCGAAATGTCCGGAATGATTTCATCGACAATCACAAACAGCATGGCTCCAGCGGCAAAGGCCATGCCCCAGGGCAGCGCCTCTTGAGCCACACTGACGATGCCTGCGCCAAAGATCCCCCCTACAGGTTCCACCAATCCGGTCAGGGTGGAGATTCCCAGCGCATACAGGGGCGAATACTTCAGGCTTTTGAGCGACCAGGCCACCACGAGCCCTTCGGGAATATTTTGCAGGCCGATGCCCAAGACGAGAGCCAGCGCTCCCGACGTTTGCCCCGAGCCGAATCCCACGCCCACCGCTAGCCCTTCAGGAAAATTGTGCAACGTGATGGCCGCGACAAACAGCCAGACGCGCTTCAAATTGTCGGCCTGCGGCCCCTCTTGGCCCTTAAAAATATGCTCATGGGGAAAGCGATTATGCACGATCCACAGCAGACCGCCGCCGAGTAACACGCCCACACTCATGATCAACGCCGCGATCGCGCTGGAGTAGCCGAGGCCGACTGCGGCAGCGGTGCCGGGCACAATCAGCGAAAACGAGGTGGCTGCGAGCATGATGCCGCCCCCAATGCCGAGCAAGACGCCTTCCACTTTTTCGGAGGGAGTGGTCGGTAACAAAACGGGGAGCGCGCCGAGGCCGGTGCAAAGTCCTGCTAATAGGCTCGCGATCGCTCCAAGGGCCAAAGTGTTCACGATGGGTTAATGCTCTCTAGCGGCTGGATGGTTTGATGGTGCCATAGTGCGATCACTCTTTATCCCCATGCGATCGCGGGTCAGATATCGCAAACTTCGGGTTGCAGAATACCCTTCGGGAAGTGCAAGGCCCTACGGAAGTCGGAATTGCAAGGCTGACTAGACAGCGATTTTAGCCATCTGGGGTAATCTTGATCTGCTCAAATTGCGATTTGCCATAGTTTAGTGAGATATGGGTCGAGCAGCCCAGCGGGTCGATCACCCGCTAGCGACTCATTAGTCATCGCGTATTGCTCTTGCCAGTCAGTCTTCTGGCTCAACATCATGATTGATTGAGTGGCGGTTCCTCCCTGTCGCTGAGTCGGGAATGTTATGGTGGCAAGATTCGGTAACGTCAATCCGATGTTGCTGTCCATTACTCTCCTCATGCATCCGGCCTATGAACCCTGCTCTGACCCAATTTGGCGACCAGATGTCTCACCTGACGGGGGTGAGAGCCATTATGAAAGACATCATCGAGACCCTGCGAGCGGGCAACGGGCAGTCTTTTATTAATCTCAGTGCAGGTAACCCAGTCATTTTGCCCGAGGTCGAGCAGCTGTGGCGCGACTGCACGGCCGAGCTGCTCAACAGTAACGACTATGGCGAAGTCGTCTGTCGCTATGGTTCTAGTCAAGGGTATGAGCCCTTGATTGACGCGGTTTTGGCCGACTTTAATCAACGCTATGATTTGAACTTGACTGAGCGCAACATCTTGATTACGCCCGGCAGTCAGGCGTTGTACTTTTTTGCGGCCAATGCCTTTGGTGGCTATACCGCTGATCAGCAACTACGAGAAATCGTCTTGCCCCTCAGCCCCGACTACACCGGATACGGTGGCGTCTCGCTGTTTCCCGAAGCGCTGAAGGCCTATAAACCCACCATTGATCGGGGTGAGGCACCTCATTCCTTTAAATATCGTCCCGATTTTAGCCAGCTGGAAAGCAACGAAAACACGGGGTTCGTGTTGTTTTCTCGGCCCTGCAACCCGACCGGCAACGTGCTGACTGACGACGAAGTGCATCGGATTGCTGATTTGGCTGCACCTCACAACGTGCCAGTGTTTGTCGACTCGGCCTATGCGCCACCCTATCCAGGGTTGAACTTCACGGCGATGACGCCCATCTTCCGTCAGAACATGGTGCACTGCCTCAGCCTGTCGAAAGCCGGACTGCCGGGAGAGCGCATCGGCATTGCCCTCGGTGATGAAGCCATCATTCAGGTGCTCCAGTCTTTTCAGACCAATCTGTGTATTCATTCCTCCCGCTATGGTCAGGCGATCGCAGCCCAAGCGATCTCCTCCGGAGCCTTAGGCAATCTTGCTGAAACCGTGATTCGCCCTTACTATCGCAACAAATTTGCTGTTCTTGAAGACAGCCTCGACCAGTTCATGCCCGCCACAGCGCCCTGGTACCTGCATCGAGGGGAAGGCGCGATTTTTGCCTGGCTGTGGTTTGATCAGCTGCCCGTGAGCGATCGCGAGCTGTAGCAGCAGCTCAAGCAGTATGGCGTTATTGTGGTGCCCGGCGATCCCTTCTTCCCCGGCCTGCGCGAAGATTGGCCCCACACCCGCCAGTGCATTCGCATTAGCTTAACGGCAACCGATGCCGAAATCGCTCAGGGCATTCAGCACTTGGCCACGGTGGTTACGCAGCTTTATCAGACTCAACCGACAGCGGCAACTCCCGCTACAGTAGGTTCATGACAGCTGCTATGGAGTTAGATCCTACTGCCACCGATTGGTTAGAGATTGGTCGCATCGTCGCC
>JBHJJI010000230.1:0-11505 GCA_050042805.1 Leptolyngbyaceae cyanobacterium | reverse complement strand
GCAATGTTTATTGGCCCTAATTTTGGCTTCACGACGTCCGCGCCCTCAGCAGAGTCAAACGAAATCGGCTGCGGCGCTCAGTCGCTTTCTCAATCGCTATGGTTGGCCGACCGGCGACGCTATCCGGACCACCAGAAAGCGTTTGAAACGACTGATTGATAGTTACTTGAAATCCCATCGGGGGCGTTTGCCGATTGTCTATGCCGTGGTGGATTTAACCGGCTTGGAGAAGACGGGCAAGTACAAAGGACTGCCAGGACTGGTGCGCACCTATAACGGCAAACGGGGGGTACATGTGGCCCTGCTGTATTTGGCCATTGGCCCCTTTCGCTTTCCCTGGAGCTTTCGGGTTTATCGCGGCAAAGGGACCGCGACCCCGACCCAACTGGCCGTCAAGTTGTTAGGGCAAATTCCTCAAACTTGGCGCGAACGGTTCAAAATTCGGGTCTTGGCGGATGCGGGCTTTAGCACGACGCAACTGATTCCAAGGGCCCAAAAGCTCGGTTTTGAGGTGCTAATGAGTCTATGTTGTGACCGCCGATTAGCCGACGGGCAAGCGGTTCAAGACGTCCGGCAACGCGGGCAGCCAGTCATCCTCAAAGACCTCGATACGCCCGTGACGCTCTCCTGGTTTTGGCGCAAGCATGAGGACACCGGGGCGCGGCAGCAACCTTTCGTGGTCGCGACCGAAGCGTTAAGTGGGGCCTATCTGGTGCGATTGGGCAAACGACGATAGGCGATTGAAGGCTGTTTCAAAGTCCTCAAACATCAGTTTGGCTGGGATGCCTTTGGCCAAGGCACGCGGCTCGGCATGTATCGCTGGTGGCTCCTCGCCTTTATCAGTTATCTGCTCGCTCATTGGCAGTTTCTCGCTTCCCAGCAGACGGTCCTCGATTGGCAACAAGCGGCCCATCAAGCTCGCCAACAGTGGTTTCCTCAAGAAGTTTTGGCTTGCTTCTTGCATGAGTTGGCAGAGATTCGTCCCGTACTGACAGCACTGGGGATTGAAGTCGCCGTCGCTCGGGTTCCTGTCGCAGCATGAGACAAGGTTGGGACTGGTGCAAGATGTCAGATAAACCAATTATTTTTGTCCCTGTCCTCAACCTGAGGGTGCATCAACTCTTAGTTGATGGGTAAATTGGTGATGCTTTAAATCCAATGTGTTGCGTGTTCGCTTTACCAACAGTGCTGTTGATGACTCTTTCCCAGGAGGTCTTACTACAGCCAAAACCCCATTGCGATCGACATCAGGATAACTAATGGCAACAGCAGAGACTTGGGTGGGCTAGCCAAATCATCGGCTGTAGGCAAGAAAGCCTATGAAATTTTGACTGCCGTTTATACCTCAGTATCGAGATGACGTAACTGAAACGTATCCAGCATCAATTGAGTGGATTTCAAAGTTCAGGAATTCCAATGGAGTCTGGCTATATTTATGCTCGGTGAAGTTGTCGCAGTAAACCAAGAGGCAATACAGACTCTCTCAGAGTGGGTTCACCAGAGCCTGCAGTCGCATCGGCTGAGCGTAATCATCACCCTCGCCTGGAGTGTTGCTAGGCAATAAAGTTTAGACCGAGCAAAGTCTAAGGATATCGTTGCACAAGGTTTTCGAGCAAAGCTTCATGTTCAAATTTCCAGCCAGTTCCTACCTTTCTCAGCATTGTGGGAAGCGCCCATTATCCTGATGTTCCCCCGAGCATTGAAATTAGCTACACGTGGCTGCAGTCATTCGACGTTATAAGATTTGAAATCACGCTCTGGAAAAGTGCTTCACCAGCATGTTCATCGGTTCTCCCAATTGGCAGCGTAGCGATTGCTCTGGTATCGACGCTGGCATAAAGTCTGTCCACTCACAAATCTCTGCAAAGCCACATAGGTACAACTGTTGCACGATCGCTTGAATCGCATGACATGAGCCAATCACCACAAGCTCTAACGAGAACTGAACGTTCCTGAGAATCGCGTTTCAAACCCTTAGGCTAAAAAATTTTCCGAGACCTCATACGGTTTTAGTTTTGAGCTTTGCCGATAGGCTCTAAGCCGTTCAATATCTCGGCAAGTACTCGAGTGGTCAACTGCTCTAAAGGCATCTAAATATGTTCAAAAAAAGCTGAAATGTTGATGATCACGATCAATTTGAGATAAAGATCGAGATAAGCTTTTCTTGATAACCAATTTCTATTTCTGAAAGCCATATGGGAAAAGACATTCAGAATTAAAGGTACTCGATTCGTAAGGGACTACTCTACCTCTCTCAAGGATCATTGGTGAAAGCATGAATGTAAAACCTAACGAAAACATATTTTGACACCTAAGCCTGCTGCTCAAAGCCTAGACCAGCTCATCCAATTCCCTGAGCAAAGGTCACATCAGATGAGCGGCACCTGAAACTTTGCGATCGTTCCGGCATAGTGCTTCATGATTACTTCAGGGGAATTACCCACCCACTTAGCGATTTGTTGCACACTAATGCCCTCCTCCAGACAATGGGTGATAAACGTATGTCTGGCTTGATAAGGTTTCCGATAGCGAATGCTGGTTTCTGCCAAAACCTTCATCCATCCCCGATTTCGAAAGTTATGAATATCCAAAAACCGACCTTTGGGAGAAGGAAAGACGAAATCGGTGGGTTGGATTTGGGATCCTCGGTGAGCTGAGAGCACCTCTCGCAGTTGCTCATTGATAGGAAATTTACGCTTCTGCTGCGTTTTAAGGCCATCCTTCAGCACTCGGCCCCGCACTGAATCCACTACCGCCTGATCAAAGATAATGTCGTGTTCAGTAATGTGCTTCCATTGCAGCCCGGCAGCCTCTGACGGACGACAGCCTGTGCAAAATAAGAACTTCACCAGTGACGAGTAGTACTGGTAGTATCGACTGTGCTCAAATCCCTTAATAATGGCCTGACGTTCATCACGGGTGAAGGGGGCAATATCCGTATCGTCTTCCGAGGCCTTCGGAATCTTAATATCTTTGGACAGTCCCTCGAACGGATTGTGGTCTATCAGTTCATTTCTAACCGCCCACCGGCAGCACGACGATAGCGCCTGAATAAACCGCTTCGCCGGATCTGGATTGAGATGAGTCACCGCCCAATCAAAAATTTTCTGGGCCTCATTCAATTGCTTGTGAGGGCATCGCTCCAGGTGACTGGTATTGACACAGTAGCCATTGCGCCAGGTGCCTGGTGCCACAACCGGTTGCTTTACCTCACAAAAATTTTCCCAGAGTTGAGTCAGAGGCGGAGCCGTTGGTTTGACCTTTAGTGCTTGAACCGGCTCCGACTTGTATTTGGCCAATGTTTCATCGAAGTTGCCGGATAGGATGTCGAGCTGAATTTGATGGGCCTTCTGCTGAGCAACCATTCGCCCGGTGGGCGTATCCGGGAGGCCAACGGAGATATAGTGACGTTGACCGTCATGACGAAATCGGAGCTGTAACCGGCCATGGGAGGTAATGACTTGAACCGTGCCTTTTGAAGCCTTACCCGTTGGAGTTTTCGGCGTTTCGGGGGAATACATCATAGTACACCTGGTCTTAAACCCAATTTACAGCCAAAATCCTCTAAAGATGTCCGATCCCAGGATGTCTTTACACCCAAAAACCGGATGATTTCAGGCTCATTTTGGCAGCCAGTCTCCCTCGAAATCTATGTATAACAGGTGTTCTAGAGTTTAAGCCGATGGCGGGATTTGAACCCGCGACCGCTCGATTACGCATCGAGTGCTCTACCACTGAGCCACATCGGCATTAGCGACTTTCTATTTTAGCAGGGCAGCCTGCCCTTGCCGAACCGCGATCGCCCCCAATTTTTCAAAAACTCCCTTGTCCAAACTTCGCCCTTGGCGAGCGCGAAGCCTCATCGTCGCGCTCGCCAAGGGCAATTTTGTCTCAAACTCCTTTACTCTGTCATGAATTATCCATATTTTGACTCACCTACCAGGCTCACCACCGCTCGCGGTTAACGGCTAGATTCATTGACATATAAACTTTTTCGCCATTTTTGCAGAATATCACTGGGGGCAAAACTTTCTCGAACCCTCTTGACGGCTGTCGGCAAATCAGTGATAAAGACTACAGAAACAAGTAACGTTCATCCTGTTTGAGAAGCTCTTTCTCAAAGGACGGAAGTAGGGTCTTTTTCCCGAAGGAACGCGCCTCTGTTCGATGCATATTTTCCAAGAGGCGATTCTCATGACTCACGACTTTTTTACCCTCATTGAGTTGATTGCAGTTCTTACTGCTTATTGCACCGCATTTTGTCCGATTTTGTGTTGGGCTATTAGCAGTTCTCGACCATCCTTGTTGACCATTCCCATTGCCAAGACAGGGAAACCGCGTCTCAACTAATCTGCCGTTCAACCTTCATTGAGCAGACGAGATGCGATCGCCTTTTGGGGTAAGCCTTTGGCTGTGCCTGAGCGTCGCTGCATCCTTTGTGGTGTACGCCAGGCCTTACGGTAGCCCCGATGAAAATTACCGTCAACGTACCGTATGCTGCCGCCAGCATGCTATTCACTAAAATGTTTGTCTGAACGCAAGAGGCTGCCATCGTGGCCAATTATGGTCACGATTTCCCTGTTTCAGGATCAGAAAACTATGTTTTAACGCTCCCATCCATTTCCCCAAGCAACATCTCAGATTAGGGTTTTTTGCTCAAGAAATTTCCCGGTTCTGCCAGCAATTAGAGGCTGGTGATTGACTAATGCCGGAACGCGATCGCGCTATTTTCCGAACCCTCAAGGCCTATCGTTGAGACGCTTTAGAAAATAGCCGAAAATACCAGGACTGGGCCGTTTCCTTAATGGGAAATGCTAAATACGTCAGGGGATTAATCGTGACGATAATATTGCGCACGTCACGTTTGGCGATCGCCACGATCGCCTTGGCAACCCACGGGGCAGACATCACGCCGATGGGGTTCAAATTACTTTTGAACGGGCCGAGAATCAGCTTGCGAATCGTGCAGGGAGCATCTTGGCGTTTGAGGGTGATCAGGTCGCCGGTCAGGCGTTTCGACACCTCATAGAGGGGGCTAAAGGCTGGCCCCACTTCGGCTTCTGACGTATTGACCCACAGTTCTTTCGTGGCGGCTCCGGTGGGGGTGTCAACGGTGGCGAGAAAGGCATCCATCAGCGCCAGCACCGAGAGCGAATTGACCTGCAACGAGCGGGCGATCGCCTCGGGGGTGCGATCGCCGTGCACGTTAATGCCGTGATTGATGATCAGAATATCGACCTTGCGCAGGGCCGCCTGCAGTTCAGCTTCTTGTCCCGGCTGCCAGGTGAGCACGCGCAGCGCCTCGGGAAAGTGAGCCTCGGGCGAGGTAGTGATGGCGATGGGTTTGGCCCCTTGACGCGCCAGCTCAACCAGCATGGCTTGGCCGAGCGTGCCCGAAGCTCCGGTGACGGCGACGGTCTTATTTTTGAGCGAAAGCGCCGTGCCCATAAGCTTGTCTAAAAAGGTGAAGTGGCCTGCGTAATAAGCGTTGACGTTGTCGAAATGATGTTTCCAATGATAGCTGCGGTTGACCCGCCACAGGCCGGGAATCTCTCGCAGGGGGCCGGGCTCATGGGTGAGGTCGGTGGTCAGTAGCCAGCCCTGCGATCGCGCGATCGCCCCGCCTAAAAATCCCGCGCCATACAAACAGCCCACCCACAGACCGGGCTGCCACAGCGTCGCCATGATCGCCATCACGCCCATCATCGTCAGTGACTCGGGCACATCGTTATAGAGCTGCGCCTTGCTATAAAGTTCGGCGCTGATCGGTGTGAAGTCTTTTTTGTAGGCACGGTGATGCCAGTTATGTAAGCTCTGCAGCGGTGCCCAAAGGTGGCTAGCGATATGATAGACGTCTCGCACTATCTCGACGATGATGATTGACGCGATCGCCCACAAGCTATGTACAATCACTGTCTCCAGCACGATGTTCACGGCCTCACGGGGGGTAGTGGATGACACAGACGTTATGGTAAACGTCTGACAGGACAGGGTAATCTCTCGCACTCAGCATTATCCATGACAGGCAGCGCCTTTGCATCTACCGGTCTGACACCCTATGCGTTACGCCTCACCCCCGGTGCCGATCTAAAAGTCAGTCTGCAAACCTTGACGCAGCAACACCAGCTCGCCGCCGCCTGCATCCTAACGGCGGTGGGCAGCCTCACCGTGGCTCACCTGCGCTTTGCCGGACAATCCACCACAACGGTGCTGCAGGAGCGCTTTGAGATTGTGTCCCTAGTCGGGACGCTGTCGGTCGAGGGGGTGCACTTACATCTGGCGATCGCCAATGCCCAGGGCCAGCTGTGGGGCGGACACCTGATGCCGGGATGCTTGATCTACACCACCGCCGAAATCGTGGTGGGAGCGTTGCCCGGCCTGCGTTTTCAGCGGTTAGCCGACGAGCAAACCGGGTATCGAGAGTTGGTCATTGAACCGGATCACCCTCAAGAACTCGGGTCGAGCCGCCGAGGCGCTGATGATACAGCAGCCTAAATTACCAGCAGCTAGGCCGAAAAGGCTGACCGAATCGCTTCAATGCGTTTACGGTTGACGCCCAGATCGGACTGACCCAAACGTGATGCCGATCGCACGTGAATCGTGCCTGCTGCATCTGTGGGCAGATAAAATTCCACGTCATCGACGTAGCCCATCAGCTTCGAGGTGAACTCAGCATAGAGATAGGTGTCGGTTTGCTCGATCACTTCGCTGCCGTCCTGCGCGTCGATTACTTGGCGGAGGGTAGTCATAGCGGCGGCGGCATCACCGGTGTAGCTGAGGGGCGCGATCGCATGTTCGGCATCGGTATCACCCTGGCTCACCACACAGTTCGGGCTTTTAGGGCAAGCCGTTAGCTGGCCCTCTTTAACGCCGATATCGCTGGGGCGAGTGCCGCCAAACAAAGCTTTGAATCCGGGTAGTGCAGCAATCATAGGTGAAGTCTCAGCGTGGGCAGGTTGGGGGAATCCGAAAAAGATCAGGGCTGCGAAGAGGCTCGACAGCACAAAGGTCTGGAATACCGTGACCATAGAATTAGGGATGAGGACAGTATAGATATAAAGACAGAGCGCTCATCGGGCTCATCAGCAGTTTAACGGAACACTGGCTGTAACTATGGCGAGCGAGCTGGATTACGACCTCGTTTTAGAAACCTAGCGCCGCGATTTGCCCACACTATTTGAGCGCGACATTGCTTACGATATTTATACGCGCGACATCTTTTTCAAAGATCCGGTCAATCAGTTCAAAGGCAAGTTGAACTACCGCATCATTTTTTGGACACTGCGGTTTCACGGCGGGCTGTTCTTTAGTGACCTGCACTTTGATCTTCACGATGTGCGGGTGGAGCAAGATTTTGTGATTCGTGCCGACTGGACGGTCCGCGGCACCCTGCGACTGCCCTGGCGACCGCCGCTGTTGTTCAACGGCTATTCACTCTATACGCTCAATCAGGCGGGCCAAGTTTACGATCATCGCGATACCTGGGATCGATCGCCCCAAGCAATTTTGCGGCAGTTTTGGCCACATACAGACGAAAATCAGCTTCCGTAGGTTCCGCAAAACCGGTGCCTGATTAAACACTCATAACACTGAGTTGTTTTGGGGAACCCCAGCAAACTTTTTCGGTCAATAGCTTCAAAGGGGCAGGCTACTGCCGTCAGCGATCGCTCTTTTGCATAATCTGACTGTTTTTAAGCCGAGACTTCACTTTTTGAAGGCTCACAGCTCTTTTTGCCAATTTCTGTTTATACGTGGGTACTTAATCATGGGTCAACTGTTTTATCGTCTTTTGCTGAATGGGACTTCTTTAGCGACTTTGGTAGCCATTGTGGCGCCCTTAATGACCGCGCTAACGGCCCTCACCTTCACCGCTCAACCCGCCTCAGCAGCCACCCTCACAGCTGACGCTGATGCTACTCAACTGGCCGAACTGCCCGACCAGCAGCTGAAGGACGACGATAACGATGACGACGACGATGATGATGACGACGACGATGATGACAAAACTGAATACCGGGAAACGCGCGAAAGCACCACCACCACGACAACGACAACAACGACGACAACCGTCACCTATACCGACATCGCCACTGACTATTGGGCCAGCGAGTTTATCTATCGCCCCGCCTCGATTAACGTCGTGTCGGGCTACCCCGATGGTGAGTTTTTGCCTAACACCTATCTCACCAAAGCTCACTACGCCGCCATGGTGACCAAGGCTTTCAACAAGCAAACCATCCGGCAGACCGTCAACATTCGCAATGTGTCTCAGTATTATTGGGCCTATGAAGCGCTAGAAGCCGCCTATACTCAGGGCTTTATCGACTTGACGCCGGATAATACCTTCAATCCTGAAGCCAACATGACCAAGTTGGAATTCTTTGTCATGCTGGCTCAGGCGCTGGAATATACCGAAGTGACGTCCACCTATACCGTTGAAGAGTTGCTCAGCGTATTTAGCGATGCGGATACTATTCCCACGGAATACCGCGTCATTATTGCGGCTTTGGTGGAGAAGGGCGTCATCGTCAACTATCCCACCCTAAGCCGACTCAATCTCTTTGAACGAGTCACTCGGGCTGAGGCCAGCTCGTTTATCTACCAGGCAATGGCGAGCAAGAGTCTAGTTGAGACGATCTACTCTGAATACATCGTCGATGTGGTGGGTCTGTTTGAGGAAACGACCACCACCACTGAAACCACTGTTGAAACTGAAACGACCACGGATGTCACCGTTAGCGGCGATGACGACGATGACGATGACGACGATGATGATGATGACGATGATGACTAATTGCCGTCACAGGGTGAGAAATCGCCTTGCTTACTCCTGAGGAAACAGCCTCTGGATTCCTAACATGCGAGGGAATTCAGAGGCTTTCTTTTAGCGATTGATGGCAAAACAGAAATCAACCTCATGGGCGGCAGCGGCAGATCAATGTCTGTACCTCAACGGCTTCAGTCCCTAGCTTGGTTTGTAGAGCGGGCGCGGCAATGCCTGTCTCACAAGGTGTTGGTTATCAGACAACTTCTGCGCAAGAACATACCGGTACTGCCAGGGCGGGTTTAGCGAGTAATACCGATTCTCTGAAATAAGGTTACAGATCTGGCTCCCCTGCCCCTCGGCTCCCCTGCGTTTTCAAGATTGCATCGGGAGTCCGATCACGGAGAACTGGTATAACCTTCATGATCATCGCTACCCGGAATCAACCAAAACCGCCCCTACGGGTATTGTCTTTGCGAGAAATCGTCTGAACTGTTGGCACGCCCTAGCTAAACCCAGCCAGAATCAGTAAAACGCCAGCGCCTAGAGCAATCAGGGCCAAGACGAGGCCAGCATTGGGGCTGCCTTTTCAAGAATAGTTTTTTGCTTTGGACATCGTGATCCCTCTTCAAAGCGCTTTCCCCATTGTGACACTGATGTTTTGCAGAGTTGCTTCTAGGCGATATCGCAGAATACTCTGCGGGAAGGGCAAGACCCGACGGCCTGAAGAAGTCGGAAGTCAGAACTAAAAAGCCTGTCTGATGGTGATTTCAGGCATTGGGAGTGACTTAATCAAACTGCGACTTGCCATACCAGAATGGCTAATTGCGTCGCTTCCAACGGCACATAACGCGCAGACTTCGGCATCGCCCCTACACTTTCTCGCCAACTACGGCAATCAGCCCAATTTAGACGGTTAATTCGACCCGTCGCTACAGCTATGTTTTCACGCTGACGACAAAATAGAGGGTAGGAGGATTCTCAACTTTCGCAGGTAAAGCAGCAGCCAAATTTTCAATAGGCACAATTTAAAGAGCTTTCGGTACAGTGACGGCGGCGATCGCCGCTAAAAGCTCCCCAATTCTCCATTAATGGCTGACTAAACCCACAAACGAGGAGCCAAACCTCATCGTTAAAGTGTGAAAATTTGCATCGAATTAGACCTCAAAACAATCTAACTCGGTAGCGTCAGGCCAGAGGGCAACGCATCAAACCCGAAGAACCTCCTGTGCTTTAACGGAGGGGCGTCAGTTTGTCTGCTACATTAGCCCGATGTCTTACCTTTAGAGGTAGGACTTTACAGATATATACCCCATACCTTTCTCAGCCGTCATGGCTTGTCATCATGCTAGATGCACTCATCCTATTTTCCTTTATCATTGCCGGGGCCGGTATCGGCTTTTATGCCCCTGAGCTGTTACCCGCAGCCACCCTTAAAGAAGTCAACAGTCTGGAAGGGCTGAGCTCAGTCACGGCTGTATTTGGGGCGCTCATTGGCACTGGCGTGGGCTTAGTCATGCAGACCAGCTATCGCCGGTTAGAGACCCAAGTGCGAGAGCTGCCACCCGATCGCCTGCTGAGTCGTGCGGCGGGTTTGGTTGTCGGCCTGCTGATTGCCAACTTGATGCTGGCACCACTGTTTTTGCTGCCGATCCCCGGTGAGTTTGGTTTTATCAAACCGCTGTTAGCCGTGATGGGCAGCGTGATTTTTGCCGTCTCCGGCATGAACCTGGCCGATACCCATGGGCGATCGCTGCTGCGATTGGTGAGTCCCGGCACGATGGAATCTACCCTGGTGGCTGAGGGCACCCTGAAGCCCGCTAAAACTAAGCTACTGGATACCAGCTGCATTATTGATGGCCGCATTGAGGGCCTACTAGAAACCAGCTTTTTAGAGGGGCAGGTGTTGGTGCCGCAGTTTGTGCTGCAAGAGCTACAGCAAGTGGCCGATGCCTCTAACGACCAAAAGCGCATTCGCGGCAGACGGGGGTTAGACGTGCTCAATCGCATTCGCGAAACCTACCCCAGCCGCGTCGTCATCACATCGATGGATTATGACGAGATTCCCACTGTGGATGCCAAGCTGGTGAAGCTGGCTCAAGAGCTGAATGCGATGCTGCTGACCAACGATTTTAATCTCAACAAAGTCGCTAGCTTTCAAGAAGTTGAAGTGCTCAACATCAATGAGCTCTCGAAGGCGATTCGGCCTAACTTTTTGCCCGGTGACGATATGGGCCTGCGCATTGTCAAAGAAGGCAAGGAGCCTCAGCAGGGCGTCGGCTACCTGACAGACGGCACGATGGTTGTGGTCGAAGAAGGTCGCGAGTTTATCGGTGGCGAAATCGACGTGGTGGGCACGGGCTCGCTGCAAACCTCGGCGGGACGCATGATTTTTGCTCGCCCTAAAGATTCTGTTCTGGCGTCTTAACAGGTTTGTGAAAGAAGATTCTGTCCTAGGGTTTAGAACTGGAGTCTTTCCCTCCAACTGACCCTCCCAGCCTTCGGCACTTCTCTTTGTGAAGGCTACCGATGCAACGGCCTCAGTCCGCCTACATTCATATTCCGTTTTGTCGCCGCCGTTGTTTTTACTGCGACTTTCCGATCGCGGTGGCGGGCGATCGCGCGCGGGGAGAGACGTCGCCGCGCATCCAGACCTATGTTGATACCCTGTGCCGAGAAATTCGGGCTCCGCCCGCTTGGGGTGCGCCGTTGCGGACGGTCTTTTTGGGCGGGGGCACGCC
>JBHJJI010000229.1:0-22415 GCA_050042805.1 Leptolyngbyaceae cyanobacterium | reverse complement strand
ATCGGATTGATTTCTTAGCTAATCCAATCTGCATGAGGGGGCTCACTCTAGTGGGAAACTCAATAGTGAAACCTTCGCGCAATTTGAGCTCGAAACGCCCTCACAGCAATCTTTCTACATACTTATGCGTAATGGATAGCTCCCAGGAGGGGAGAGATCCTTGACCCGAACTGACGCTAAATCTAGCTCTCTGCCCCTCAGTGCTCCTGTGCTGCCCAGATTGTTTGGGGAGTCTGAACCTGAGGATAGGGATGTGTTGCCAGCAGCGATCAATGCTGAGGAAAGGCGGCTAGGCTCGTAGCTATAGCAAGCCGCAATTTGCTCAGGTCACTCCAGATGACTGAAATCACCATCTGATCGGCTTTTTAATAGCAATGCTCTAAAACTGGACTACAGATGCCCGTACTGGAACGATCCCCCCAACCCCCCTTGAAAAAAGGGGGGCAGCGAAACTCGGGTGGTGAATAGCCCCTTTCCCAAGGGGGCGGCGACAGCGGGGGATACTCGATCTGTAGCACTGTCATGCAGAATCGGTATAACTCGACTTCTTGACTCCGACTGCCGAATTCTGCATTCCGAATTCTGCTATGGATGAAGATTGTGAACCCAAGGATGCAGCGATTACCCACATGGCGCCGTTCGATCGCCATCGCGTTAGATGTGTTGACACCGTTCAAGCCGCAGCATCAGGGCATCAAACAGACCGGGATCGCCAAAACCAGCCCCGCGTCCCGTGCCCCAGCCACCCACGAGCAAAGATTGCTGCCAGGGCATTTCCCAAAACCATAAAGCTGGTAAGTGGCCGCGCGGGGCGTCTAGAGAAAATGTCAGGTGATTGTAAAACCTGTAAAACCGCAGCGGTCGCCATAGCGGTAACGTCCACCCCGCTTGAGCGCTGAACTCAAAGGCCGATCGCCCCACTTCCTCGCGATAAATCTTGAGTTGCGTACTAAAGCCAAATCGCTGGCCGCTGTAAAACAACCAGCGCTGATCAATCTGATGCAGCAGCTCACAGGGAAACTGCGCGATCGCTCGCCGATCTAACCAACCCTCCTCCTGTTGCTGCACACCGTTGAGCATGATTTCTAGGGTGACGGCATCAGCGGTCAGCCAATCCTCCTGCTGCAGCAACGCGTCTAGCTCTGCTAAGCCGGTTCCCAGTTCAGCGCTCAACATCAATGACGGCCTCTCGCACCTCAGTAACTCGCTGTGACCTTAGTCGGGGCCAACATTTTTCAATCACATCGTGAAAGATGCGCTCAATGACGGCTTCATCTAAGGCGTATTCGCCCTCTAGGGTGGTCGCGCCCCAGCGCCAGGTGGGCAGGTGCCCGACCGGCGCCTCAAGGGTGAACTGTAAATCACGATAGGCTTTGCGCAGCGTTAAGAGATCCACGCCGCCGATGCCGATCGCATCTTTCCAGCCGATGGTGGTCAAAAAATCTCCCCCCTGAACGGCCTGCTGCACAAATATTCGATGCTGCGCAATAAAGCCAAAGCGGCCCTGACTATACCGTGACCACAACGCATCGAGGGTGTGCAGGTCAACGCAGGGGAATTTCGCAAAGGCGCTAGCGTCGATGGGTTGCATATCTTGACTGACGACGGACAAAATGAGTCGCTCAGTTTCTTGGTCGGCGGCAGCCCATTGCGTCTTCCAGAGCAGCTCTCGCAATCGAGAATAATTGAGCTGCATGGCCGAATCGATCGGGCCGTAATGCTGGTCAGTCACCTCGCGCTCAATGGCGCGGGTGACCTCGGGGTCGAGTTGCCAGTCGCGGCGGGCTTGGTCTAACCGACCTTGGTCAAAGTCGGTGGGATAAAGCGTGTGGGCGATCGCCCCCGCATATTCTTGGCGATAGCGTTCGGCATAGTCTTGCTGCAGGGCAACCTGTTGTTGGGTTACCTCGGCCTGCCGCTGCGTTTCCTGCTGCAATCGGGCAGCCTTTTCTTGCGCTTGCAGGTGGGTCGCTTCGGCTTGGATGCGGGCAATATATTCCTGGTTGATCGGCTCGATATCCGCCTGCGATAGGCCTAACACCTGATAGAGGCGGCGCAGTTCGACGTGCGTCGTGTTATCCAAAGGAATCGGCTGACGCTCGATTTCGGCACTGAGAACCTCGCGATATTTGTCGAGCTTGGCCTGGCGGTCGACATAGGGGCCCAGGGCTTGAGTAATCATCGCCTCGGTTTCTTCTTGGGAGAGATCCAGGTCGTAGCGCAACAGCTCTAAATTTGCCCGCTCTACGGGCGTGATTTCGCCGCCTCGGTGAGCATAGAGCTGCGCCCGCGCCTGAAAGAGTTGCGGCGCGGGCAAAATCGCTTTCAGGGCTGGGATCACGGCTAACAACTGTTCGGGTGAGCCGGTTTGGGTTTGTACCCGCAGGCGATCAACCGTGCAAGTGAGGCGATTTTCGACGGGGGTGACCTCTAGGCGATCGCTCATGTCTTTGACCCAGGTGACGATCCGGTCGGGTTCCGTGAGGTGCACCTGGAGCCCCCAGCGGGTGACCTCGGGGTCGGTCTCTGGCAGGGCGTTGATGGTGGCCCGAGGCGTGATGTCTAGCTGCGTCAAATCATCCCAAAACTTTTGCACGATGCGATCGCGATCGTCGGCGGTTAAGGTGGCATCAACGATTTGCAAAACAACCGTGGCAGGTTTTAGACTCTCCACCCTGGAACAACGCTCCTAAAACAGTGACTGATGCCCTACTGGATGCCAGGACTGCGATTAAGGATATAGCAGAAGTCGGCAGTCGGAATGCAGAATTGAGAGGCTTGCCAAATCAAGACTTCAGCGATCCGGAGTGTCTTGATCTAACTCCGGTTTGCGATACCGCTAGGATCTCAGAATCAGACATCGACTTTGAGTCCACTAAGGGCGGCTGGGTCGAGCGCCAAAATCGCCAGTAGGGCTCTCCTCTCGGCCTGCGCCGTCCTTGGATCGAGACCGCTACTTGACCGCCCAAATCGAGCATCTTTGGATCCAAGGCAGCGTTAAATTTGATTTAGTTCAGACCGCTTTTCGCCCCGGTATCCCCAAGAAGTCCGGAGTCTTGAACTACACTGATGAAGATTTAAGGCATCTTGTCCTGCCTGAGCAAATGTCCGATGGCTGTTGGCAGGCAAGCCCGCTGAAGGAATTCTCGCGAGTCTGGCTTGAGTCAAAGGCCTAAACCTTAACCTCAAGACTTTACGCTGAGGTCAGGGGCCAATCAAGCCCAATTTGGGCAGACTTGGGCGCTGAGACCGTAGCAAGCACACCATAAAACTATAGATAGCAAGGGTATGACGGCAACTTCCCAGTCCCTGCAAAACCAACTCTCGCGCATCGCCCCCTTCGATCAATTACCGGGGGCCGCCCTGACCGACATTGTTCGGGGTGCGCAATTGCTGCGCTATCGCATCGGACAGCCCATTGCGCGTCCGGAAGCACTACCGCAGCTCACCTTGATTATGGAAGGGCAGGCGCGGCTGTTAGCCGAAGATCCCCGCACTGAAAAGCCGGTCACTCTGAGTTTGTTGGAGGCGGGAGCGCTAATTGGCGTGGTCGGCCTGTTGCGCGGCAAACCCTGCGAAACGGCGATCGCCTCCTCCGAGGTGGTGGGACTGCAATTTTCTATGGGGGCCTTTCAGCAAGCGTTAGATCGCCATGATGACTTTGCTCAAGCCCTGCGCAACCAGCTGTATTTGGCTGAGGTGTTTGACCTGTTAGCACGTCAGATTGGTGAACAGGCCGAAGACGTGGGGGATCTGGCGCTGTTCTCGCGGCGGGCTCACAAAGCGGGCGTCGTCCGCTATCTGCCCTATGGCAAAAGGGCGCTCAGCCTCAATGCTGACGAGGCGCTGACGTGGTTTGTCAGTAGCGGCACCATTATCAATCAGCCGATGGGCAGCCGCCTCAACTTAGAGTGGGCTGGCAATGAGTTAGATGTCATCAGTCCCCAAGGGGCGCGACTGGTGGGTTTGCCCAATTTATCGCCCCCACCGGTGCCCCCGACCCCAGCAGTCGCCACCAATGGGGGCGCGCTGGCACCGACTACCGGCACCGATCGCGATGCCATTCCCTATGCGCCCGCCCAGCTGCCCGATGCGGAACCCGATCCGACGGGCAAGACCCTGGATTATCCTTTTGTGCGGGGCCGGGGTGAGGTCGAAGGCATGGTGGCCTGTATGGAGATGGTCAGCCTGCACTTTGGTATGCCCTTTCGGCGCGATATTATTCGGCGGATTCTGACCAATCAGCGCGATCGCCTGGGCCAGCTCTCGTTGCCCTTAGCGGGCAAAGTGGCTGAATTCATGGGGTTGCGAACGCAGCTGACGAAGGTGCCCGCGAGCGCCATTAGCCGTCTGCCCACCCCGGCCCTCGTGGCTTGGCAAGACGGCTTTGCCATTTTGTATGAAACCAGCTCTAAGGCCAGGGTGCTGGCAATCCCCGAAGAGGGGATTGTGCAGCGATCGCCCCAAGCGTTTGAAGAAACCTGGGGCGGCGAAGGCGAAGTTTTACTCCTCGAAACCACCCGTGAAACGCCCCAAGAGCGGTTCGGTCTCAGCTGGTTTCTGCCTTCCCTGAAAAAGTACCGCTGGGTACTGGTGGAGGTGCTGATTGCCTCTTTCTTTGTACAGCTGTTTGGCCTGGCCAATCCGTTGATGGTGCAGGTCATCATCGATAAGGTGATCGTCCAAAACAGTACCGATACCCTGCAGGTATTGGGCGTCTTTCTGTTAGTCATCGCCGTCTTTGAGGCGCTCTTGACGGCCCTGCGCACCTACTTATTTGTCGATACGACCAACCGCATCGACATGACGCTGGGCACGGAGATCATTGATCATCTGCTGCGCTTGCCCCTGCGATATTTTGACAAGCGGCCCGTGGGCGAACTCTCTAGCCGGGTTAACGAGCTCGAGAACATCCGCAAGTTTTTGACCGGCACCGCCCTGACCGTCGTGCTAGACGCCGTGTTTTCGGTGCTCTATATCGTGGTCATGTTCATCTACAGCTGGCTGCTGACCTTGGTGGCACTGGCGACGATTCCTCTTTTCGTCTTTTTGACCGTACTGGTGGCCCCGATTGTGCGGCGACAGCTACGGCAAAAGGCGGAACGCAACGCCTCGACCCAATCCTATTTGGTGGAAGCGCTGTCGGGCATTCAAACCGTCAAGGCCCAAAACATCGAGCTGCGCACCCGGTGGCAATGGCAAGAACGCTATGCCAGCTACGTCAGTGCCGGATTTAATACCGTGCTGACCTCGACGACTGCCGGGGCGGCCAGCAACTTTTTGAACAAGCTCTCGGCCCTGCTAGTGCTATGGGTCGGGGCGTATCTGGTGCTACAGGGAGAGCTGAGCTTAGGTCAGCTGATTGCCTTCCGCATTATCTCGGGTTACGTGACCGCGCCGATTTTGCGTCTTGCCCAAATCTGGCAAAACTTCCAAGAGACGGCGCTATCGCTAGAGCGCCTGAGCGACATTTTGGATCATCCCTGCGAAGCCGAAGACCAAGGGCGCAATCAGATTCAAATGCCGGATATTCAAGGCACCGTACGCTACGAAGATGTGGCGTTTCGGTTTGGCCCCACGGGGCCGATGCAGCTGATCAATATCAATCTGGAATTTCCCGCCGGTGAGATTGTCGGCATCGTCGGTCAGAGCGGCTCGGGCAAAAGTACGCTAATGAAGCTCTTGCCGCGCTTGTATGAGATTGAGTCGGGTCGCATTCTGATCGACAAGTACGACATCAGCAAGGTGGAGCTGTATTCGCTGCGGCAGCAGGTGGGCATTGTGCCCCAAGATAGCCTGCTGTTTGAAGGCAGCATTCAAGAAAACATTTCACTGACGCGCCCTGACGCCGATACCGAAGCCATCATTGAGGCGGCGCAAATCGCCTGTGCCCACGAATTCATTATGGATTTGCCCTTGGGCTACAACACGCGGGTGGGGGAGCGGGGTGCGTCCCTTTCCGGTGGACAGCGCCAGCGCATCGCGATCGCCCGCACCATTTTGCACAACCCCCGATTGCTGATTTTAGACGAGGCTACCAGTGCCCTCGATTACGATACCGAAAAGCAGGTGTGTAATCACTTGAAGGACTGGGGTCAAGGCCGCACAGTATTTTTCATTACCCACCGGCTCAGCACAATTCAAGACTCCGACACTATTCTAGTAATGGATCGCGGTGCCGCCGTTGAGCAAGGTACCCATGAAGAGTTGATGGCACTGAGGGGGCGCTACTACACGCTGTATCAACAACAGATTCACAGCCCTGAGTAAACGCCCAAGCCGCTGCTCAAGCAGCTGTGCCAAAACTGTACTGTTCACTCTGGCTACTTTTAAGGATGACCTATGACCCCCGGCTCACGCATTACCCAAAATGGTCAATCACAAAACGGGCACCTGTCTAACGGCCGGACGCAAAATGGTCAGGCCCCGCCGCCGTCAGCCCCGCTAGCCAACGCGCCGGGCTTTGAGCGATCGGTGATTTTGCGGCAGTCGCCCCGCTGGGCGCGCTATGTCGTGTGGGGCATTGTGGGTGTTACGGTTTCCACCGTAGCCTGGGCCTGCCTCGCCAAAATCGAAGAGGCGATTCCGGCTCAAGGCAAGCTAGAACCGGAAGGGGTCGTGCAGCCGGTGCAGGCACCGGTCGGCGGCGTTGTCGAAGAGATTCGGGTCAACGAAGGGGAAAGCGTTGAGCAGGGGGATGTGCTGGTTACCCTGGATCCCAAGGCCACCCAGGCGCAGTTAGAAGCGCTGCAAGAGGTGCGCGATAGCCTGGTGGAAGAAAACGACTACTATCGCTCTCAACTGAGCCCCGATCCAGAGATCGCGGGCGCGCCGACGACGGTGGCCCCAGAGGTGGCACGCCTCACCAGCAACCGCGTCGCCCTAGTTGAAGAAAATGAACTTTATCGGGCGATTCTCCGGGGCGATTTAAACGCTGCCAACCTCTCGCCGCGCCAGCGCCAGCGGGTGCAGACGTCTCTCGGCGACATCAATTCCCAACTGGAGATCAATCGGTTAGAAATCGAGCAGTTGGCTAAACAGCTGGATCAAGTGCGAGTGCAATTAAATAATGCTATCCAAGCGTTATCGGTAGAACAGGAGATTTTAGGCCGGATCGAACCGTTGGTCGAACAGGGCGGCATCTCCGAACTACAGGGGTTGCGCCAAGCGCAAGAAGTCAACAACCGTCAGACGGAAGTCAACAGTCTGCAAGAAGAGCAGCAGCGTTTAGTACTGGCGATCGATCAGGCCCAAGAAGAGCTGCGGCGGACCTCCGTCGTCTCTAACGAAGAACTGCTGGAGCGGATCGCGGCTAATGACAACCAGCTGGCCAACATCGATAGCCAGCTGACCAAGGTCGTGGTGGATAACGAAAAGCAGCTAGAAGAAATCACTGGCCAAGTCAGCCAACTAGAGTTTGCCTTGGATAACCAAGAACTTAAGGCTCCCTTAGACGGTCAGGTCTTTAACCTCAGAGCTAACCAGCCGGGCTACGTTGCCAACGCGACCGAGCCCATTTTAGAAATTGTCCCCAATGACACGCTGGTGGCTCGGGTCTTTGTGACGAACCGCGATATCGGCTTTGTCACCCAGCGGTTTAGCGATAGCACCGAACCGCTGAAAGTGGACGTCCGGATTGACTCGTTTCCTTTTAGTGAGTTTGGCGATGTCGAAGGCACCGTCATCCAAATCGGCTCAGACGCTCTGCCCCCCGACGAAATCAATCCGTTCTATCGCTTTCCAGTCGAAATTGAGCTGGAAACCCAGGCCCTGAGTGAAACCTTGGCGTTGCAGTCAGGCATGTCAGTGACTGCCAATATTAAACTGCGCAAGCGCCGCGTCATCACGATGCTGAGTGATCTCTTCGTGCGCAAAATTGATAGCCTGCGTTCAGGCGGCTAGGGGCAATGATCGAATAAAACAACGGAAGCGGAGGGATTCGAACCCTCGAGGGAGGTTACCCCCCCTACCTCCTTAGCAGGGAGGCGCTTTCAACCGCTCAGCCACGCTTCCAAGGAGTGTCTCTTAGAGACAGCTTGGTTATTATAGCCCCCGATTGTCTGCAGCGTAACCCCTGGAATCAGAAGAATCGGGGCGCGCCAACAATCTGCCACTTTCCCACCGAGCGGGGTGATGCGGTTGGCCTGAAGAATGGGTTGAGCCACTATGCGGTGACGCTAGCGGTTACGTTGGCAAGACGATCCTGATCACCTTCTGTTTAGCTGGGATAGGCTTTGCAGACATCCGCTCATGACACGTTAAACCGAGGTGGGCTGAGGAGCCGTCTGTCCGCTCAAGATATCCGCAATCGTGGCGAGCGCTCGCGCATCGGTCACCATCAGCGGATGTCCCAGCACCGGTAGTTGAATCATCCTACCGACAGCGAGCTGAGAGCTATTAGCTGGCAAAATCATCAAGTCATAGGGTGTCCAGACTGAAGTGAACTCAACCTGCTGCAGTTCATCCATCGTCTGGTTCAGGTCTTGCAAGAAGGCGCTGTTGGGTCGCATCTGACTAGCCCCTGAATTTTGCCGCAAATATCCAGTCCACGTACCGTTGTGGGGTGACGAGAGCGTGACGAATCGCCGCACGCGCTGCCAGCCCGCTAACCGCTGAATGTAGTAGCGGCTCACCATGCCGCCCATGCTAAACCCGACAATATCGATGGAGTCGGCCTCAGCCAGGTGGCGATCGATATACTGCTGCACCTGCTGGGCCAGATAGTCTAAGCCGACGTCACCATTGCTCGGATTGAGATTGAGCGGGTGAATGGCAGACCAGCCGCGATCGCCCAAATAGGCCACCATCTTGTCAAAGATTTGGGCGGTGTCATCAATGCCCGGCACCAGCAGAATCGGATTTTGAGGAGAGTTTGTCATGCCATCATCCCAGCAGACGTGTTGAAGGTTTCAAGACATTTTTACGATACTCACCCAATGAGCGGTCGCCAAAATTGCTTGTGACAGTTTCTGGACAGTTTGGCCGATTTCCTTCGCAATCGTGACAGCTTCTAAAAAAATGGTCACGGTTGTAAAGTTGCTAACCGCGCGTTGACCCTTAAGAAGGGGGGGCCGTATCGGTGTCCTTCGCTGAAATCATCCGAGAAAATATGCGACAGGCCTCTATTTCTTCCTTGCTCCAGAGCTTCTGTTCATACTCTTGCGCTGTTTCGGTGGGTGATTGTCCTGGGGAAATGAGATTGTATTCCACATTCTCAGCGTGAATGGCAAAGGTGACCTGGAAGACTTCCAAAAAATTGATCACCCAGCTGCATTGATCGCGCGGAAACTGCTCGTAATACCGAATTAAATCGGCGATCCTCGCTTCTAGATAGTGGTGCGAGCTTTTGGAAATCAGCACCAGCTTGAGTAGCAAGATGGCCAATAAGATCGAGCTGCTCTGCGAGAGCAACAAGGTGAACAGGGCCGAGGGCGATCGCTGGTCTTCCGTCATCAAGCAATCAATCATCCGGTTACAGGTGCGCAGCTGTAGGGAAGTGTCCACTTGATCTTGATCACGTTCGAGGTAGAGCTGATCGAGCCTTTGACTAAGATGCTGCTTGAGGGTTTTGACTACTTCGGGCTGTTTGACCGAATAGGTCAGATATTCCACCAAGCTTTTTTTGAAGTTCGCGTAACTGAGATCTTTGACCTGCTCAAGAAAGAGATGCGCCAAATTTTTATAGCCAAACTGTCCCTTACGCGCCACGATGGCCTTGATTAGCCGTAGGGCTCCTTCGCCTAAAACCGTGGGATTTTTAGGCTGTTTTGCCCGGTCTGCGGAATTTTGGTGAGAATGGGCCGTATATAGGGCCAATTCCATCTTGTAACGGTCTTTGAGCTTGCGTGACAGGGCTCTGGCCGCCTCTCTTTGCTCAACCGGATTTTCGGTATTGGTGTATTGCGGCACGAGCAGATAAGAGGTGTAGCGCGAGGTCCAAGGGCCGGCATCAATTTCGCCCGCAAAACGCGCCACGAATAACTTGAGCTCTTGAAAATCACCGCTCTCAATAAAGGCGAGCATCCACTCGCGGAGGCGTCTGAGAGTGGGTGAGACGGTATATCGAAATAGATTGGGTTGATCAAACAGATCGACTAATGCTCGGATTGAATTGTATTGGCGTGAGACTTCCCAGTTGTTGATCAGAATGTAGCAAGATCGCTTGAGCGTATTGTGAAATTCGGTCTCGTCATTGCTAAACAGCAGCGTGTACATCGCTGCCGAGACGTCGGAGCTAGCGGTTTCACCATACTCAAAAAAGAGCTGATGAAACTGGTTGAGCACGTCTTCTGGCACCCACTGCTTAACAATGCTGAGCAGAAAGCTATAGATGTTTTCTTGAGCGTCTCTGAGGGTCAATCCTGACCGCCGAGAACGCTTAGAACCTTTCTCTTGGCTATGATCCAACACAGAATTTGCAACCCTTGCCATGCGAATACGTACCCCCAAAGTGGCCCTCGGTGAACCTAGAGGCCTGGAACAATCAGCAAACATGGCTGATCACGTCGAGACCCAAGCGATTTCATCGAAATCATGGGGTGCTGCGACCTGATTCTACAAGCTCAATGAAAAGAGCTGTAGAGGTATCTTCAGCCTATGAAAGACCGATTCCGCTCAAAAGATCCGTAAAGTTGCGGATAAACTTCAACCAAAGAGAACTTTCAGAGCAAATGCTCGTAATTAGCGATCGCAAAAATCAACGATCACTCGTGTGCCTTATAAATAGAGGTATACAGCCAACCGAAGATGCAAAACTATGGTTGTTATCTAGAGTCCTATGAGGGATTTACGGAGATCCCCCTTTTCAAGATTATTATCTAGAGCCAATTTTTTCAATGAATGGGGGCGGAGGGACTTGAACCCTCACGACCTTTACGGTCAACGGATTTTCATCCTCCCGCAGCTTTCGCTGCTGCCGAAAATCAGCCTGATGGGTGATTTTGGCTTTGAGAATTGGACCCTCCCTTTACCCTCGTCGTCAACGTTAGGGTAGCTCCCGTCGGGCCTCTGCACCTTCCAACGAAGCACGGCGATCGCCGCTATCCCCGCTGGCTTGGCTCAGGATTGCCTTGTCCGCTGGCGTGGCCGTTCACCGTCCAGCCCAATCGGATTTAGGTTTCCCTGAGTTTGAGAGCTTCCACTCAACAGATTTCTCCATTGAGGCTCAGTTTTCTAAGTCCGCAGCGTCTACCATTCCGCCACGCCCCCAATAACCTGGCTATCGGTAACCGACAGTCAGGAATGTCTATATTACAGATGAAACTCCCCAATTGATCATCTTTCTGATTGATTCGCCTTGCCCTTAGAATATGTTTACGCCAGTCATGCGGCTTAAGGACTCATCGCAGCTTCGACCCCATTATGCAGTCAATCTTGAGAGCACTATGCTAGAAAACTTGCCAGTTTCAACCGATACGCTTTTGGCTTTGGGCGTATACGGAGCGCTAGCCGTCACTTATCTGCTGGTGATTCCGGCGGCGATTTTGTTTTATCTCAAAGCCAAGTGGAACATCATGGGGTCAGTCGAGCGTTTTATTGTGTATGGCATGGTGTTTGCCTTTTTCCCAGGACTGCTGTTGCTTAGCCCCATCCTCAACTTTCGGCCGCAACCGCGATCGCTGAATTCTTAGTTTTGGGCTGGAGTCCGCAACGTGTCACTCAGAGCGGCTGCCTGCATTAGCCCCAGGTTTTGCACCGAAATCTTTGACCGCTAGCACGCTTGAGGATAGACAACGACGAGAACTGTCTAGAACATCGTCGGGAGTCTGAAAATTGCTTTTAGAATAGCGAGATGCGGCGGCGAGTTCTCGTCGGCACACTGCTGTGGTCGGCTAAGGTGTCCGGTGTGGACAGTCAGGGCTTTGTGCTTAAACACTTTCCTGGCTGGAGCAATGCTCTCTGTGAGGCCAAATCCTGGCGATCAGGATGCGAGTTTTGAGCCATGACTCATGACGCGGGCGCGATACTCCCTATGGTCACATGCTGGTTGAGGGCGGTGGCTTGGCCCGCCCTCTGAGCGAGCGTTGGGAGCGATTGTCCGCTGGACAGGCTAACGCCAACGTTGGGGCGCTACCTGACCCCACGAGAATCTACTGGCGGGGAACTTCCCCAGCTTTGGGAAACGGGTGCTTTCGGGAACTCTCATGGCAGAGTTTGGGCCGCTGGAGACAGTCCTATGAATTGGCAATCAAAATTTTGGGGGAAAGGCGCTGGCTATGTCGGGATAGCAGCGGGTGTCGTGATTGCTGGGGGGTCTTGGCTCACGGTTCGGCCTTTGTTGGCTGAGGCCGATCGCTCAGCGGTGCTCCTCAACCAGACACCCCCCGAAAATGAGGTGATCGTCCATTTATTTGAATGGACTTGGGCGGATGTCGCTCAAGAGTGCGAAACCTTTTTGGGGCCACAGGGCTATCGAGCCGTGCAAATTTCACCGCCTCAAGAGCACATTTTGGCCCCTGAGTATGGGTTTCCCTGGTGGCAGCGCTATCAGCCTGTGAGCTACCAGTTGGTGAGCCGCAGTGGCGATCGCGCTCAGTTAGCTGACATGGTGCAGCGCTGTCGTGCCGTGGGGGTCGAAATCTATGCCGACGCGGTGATCAACCACATGGCGGCGATCGATGATGCCCCGGGCTCGGCGGGCACCAAGTTTGATCGCTACCGCTATCCAGGTCTCTACCAGCCTGAAGATTTCAATGCCTGTCGGCAAGCGATTACTGATTATCAAGATGCGGAGCAGGTGACGCAGTGTGAGTTGGTTAGTTTGCCGGATTTGAATACCGCTTCCCCTCGGGTTCAAGCGCAGTTAGCCGATTACCTGGCTGATCTGGCGAGCTTAGGTATTACCGGATTCCGCATTGACGCCGCTAAGCATATGCGGAGTGATGATTTGGCGGCAATTTTGCATCAGCTGAGCGATCGCGTTGAGGTTGACCCGTTTGTCTATCTCGAGGTGATTGATCCGGGGACCGAAGCCATTAGCAAGGTTGACTACTACGGACTCGGTGATGTGATTGAGTTTGAGTATGGCCGACTAGTGGGGGAGTCATTCTTGAATGTGGGCGATCGCACGCTGGCTGACCTCGCCAGCATCGAAACCACTGTGCCGCTAGTGCCCAGTCAGCAGGCCTTAGTGTTTATTGATAATCACGACAAGCAGCGGGGGCACGGCGGCGGGGGCAACTACCTGACTTACCACGACGGTCAGCTGCATACCTTGGCCATGGTGTTTATGCTGGCTTACCCCTACGGTCAGCCCCGCATTATGTCGAGCTATGCCTTTGAGACCTCTGAGCAAGGCCCACCCGCCACCGCCGACGGTCGCACGCTGACCGTGTTTCAGCCGGATGAACTAGGCTGTGGCGATGCTTGGGTCTGTGAGCACCGACAACCCGCCGTGGCGGCAATGGTGACGTTTCGCGGCGTGACCGCGTCTGTCCCCACGATGACTGACTGGTGGAGCAACGGCGCTAATCAAATTGCCTTTGGACGCGGCGATCGCGGCTTTGTCGTAATCAACCGGGAAGAGACTGCCCTAACGCGCACCTTTCAAACCCAGCTACCGGCGGGGCAGTATTGCGAGGCTATTAGTGCTGCCGCATCTGATGGCCGCTGCGATCGCGTGATTACGGTGGATGAGAACGGCCAGTTTGCGGCAACGATCGCCCCCATGGACGCGATCGCCTTTCATCGGTTCGATGAGCGTCCACCCCGATAGTTCGCACTGCCAGCGTTCGCCGACAGCAGAATTTGGAATTCGGAGGTCGGCATACCCTTGGGGAAGGGCAAGCCCTACAGGATCCTGACTTTTCCTGCTAAGTCCTCAAGCTCATAGTCGGCAGTGCTCGTAGCCAATAAAGGTAACTCCCGCTAAAGTGAGTGCATCGATATCCAGGGAGCATCCGATGATGGCAGAGCGTTATGAGCAAAATTTTGGGGACTGTGATTTAGGTGATCGCCGATTGAATCGTCGTGCGCTGAGCATCGGCCAGGCCCTGAGCGAAAACTTTGGCAAGGCTCTATCGAGCATGTTTGAGAGTGGGAAGGCCCTCAAACGAGCTTATGCGTTTTCGCCAATGCCAAAACCCGCTTTGAAAAGCTAATCGCCCCCCATTGTCAGATGACGGCGCAGCTGGTGAGTTTGCAACCCGTGGTTTTGTGTGTGGGCGACCCTACCTACCTGGACTATGGTGGGATTCTGGCTAAACGCGACGGATATGGCCCGCAAGGCAATGGCGGTAATGGTTTATTGCTTCACAGTGGGCTGGCGGTTGACCCCGAACAAGGTCAACCGTTGGGGTTACTTTGGCAAAAGTTGTGGCATCGCCAACCTCGTGCCAAGCCTCCTGCGGATGAAACCCCAGCGCAGAAGAAACAGCGTCGTGCCAAGGCTCGCAAGGCTCAGCGAGCTCGCCCCTTTGCAGCGAAAGAATCTTATCGCTGGGTCGAAGCGATGACGACAGTTGAGAAGCAGGTGAGTCCATCAACTCGGGTGATTCATGTGTTTGACCGAGAAGGGGATATCGCCGAAGTATTCGACCAACTCACCCCGTTGAGTCATAGCGGCGTGGTGGTGCGAGCGGCCCATAATCGCGCCCTTGAGCAAGCCCCCCATCGCTTATGGGAAAAGCTGAAAGCTCAGACCATGGCGGGCTACCACCCCGTTGAATTGAGTGAAACCAAAACCCGCAAAGCTCGTACGGCCAAACTGGCTCTCCGGCTTTGTCCAGTGCACCTGCGGTCTCCGGCTCGGTTGGGCACAGACAGCCAACTGCAGGTGGTTGCGGTCTATGCCGATGAAGTGGATTGCCCAGAGGGAGAAGACCCGGTTTCCTGGATGTTGCTCACCAGTGAACCGGTCACCACCCTTGAGCACGCTCAGACAATCCTGCGTTGGTATGCTTATCGCTGGCGAGTGGAAGAATATCACAAGCTCCTCAAATCTGGCTGTCAGGTGGAGCGCTATCGCCTCGCCGCTGAGGGGATGAAAGCCTTGCTGGGGTTCCTGAGTGTGATTGCAGTCGATTTGTTGCGCTTGACCTATTGGCAACGAACTCAGCCCGAGAGTCCAGCCGAATCGGTCCTTAATTCAGTCCAACTTCAAGTCCTCAAAGCTAAGACTTCTCGGTTCCCTAAGGTGTTGACGGTGGCTTGGGCCGTTGAAGCCATTGCGCGCTTGGGGGGCTATCTGGAACATCGTCGCAAAACACCCATCGGCATTCAGGTGCTTTGGCGAGGATGGGCCAAGTTGCACGACTTGGTTGAGGGATGGCAACTGGCAAACCAGACTTAATGGGAAAAGTCAGACAGGATCAAGTGCTGGTCAAATTATGACTTCAGCGCTCTGGATGGTCTGACCTAACTGCAGTTTGCCGGATCTTTCACAATGAGGATGTCTAGCAAATCTGAGCATGGCGATTACTGGCCTAAATCGCCAAAATATTCGCGAAATCCGACGACTTGATCGCCTTTCATTTCAAACGCGATCGCGTTATGTCCGCGATATGGTTGGCCGGCATAGTGGCCCTCTGCCTCAAATTCAAACATCACGGAATTGCCATCGGAAAGCACATACTGTGGCGCGTGTAGCGTGAGGCGATCGCCCGCTGCCGTGTGGTCGTGGCATTTGGCGATCATCTGTTGTCGACCCACCGCACCCCCAAATTTGCCGCGATGGGTGCCCATGGGAAACCAAAAAGTCATTTCATCGGCTAGCAATGCGATGTAGGGCTCAAAGTTTCCGGTTTGCCAGCCCTCAGCAAATCGGTTAAAGGCTTGACGGGCCGCCGCTAGGAGTGTGGTGTCTGTCATCGGGGGAGCTTGAATTTACGGGATCAAGCCTGACTATACAATAGACCTCTTGCACTAATAAAATAAGGTCCCCTTCCGTCCCCCAAAAAATGGGGGAACCGTTCTTTCCGATGCTGTCTTGCTCTAGATAGAGGCTTGAAAGTCCCCCAGAATTGGGGGAGTTAAGGGGGCATCAGAATTGATGCAAGAGGTCTAATCTCAGCGGCGCTTAGGCACTACTCTCGTTCGCCCACTCAAGCAAGCATGCTGACGTCTGTTGCAGGAGGCGTTCAGGATTTTCCTGAGTCCACGTTCATCGGGCACTTTGAGCAGCCGGTTAAGCATTGATCGGGGAATTTTTCCATAATGGGTAGAGTCATTCTGTGAGCTGATCGCGGAAGCACTGTCGCTAGCTCTGGTGGTTTGTCTGGCTACCGCCCCCCAGTCTCAATCACCATTGATTCCGTTTCCCGCCTTGACCGAATCGGGGCCGCAAGCGAGTCCTACACAACGGCCTCTCGCCCGACTGACGGCTGAGGCGTTCAGGCTAAGATTGAAGCGAACTGGGGGATGCTGTCATGACTGTTTCGGCCCACGCCAATCACGCTCAAACGCAGGAGACGAATGGGGCGATCGCCCCGGCCCAACCGGTGGTAGCGCTAGAGCAAATATCGCGCGTGTACGGCACGGGCGAAGCCATGGTGCGGGCCTGTGATCGCATGAGCTTGACCATTCAGCGGGGGGAATATTGCGCCATTATGGGCGAGTCGGGCTCGGGTAAAACCACGCTGATGAACATCATTGGCTGCCTAGATCGGCCCAGCAGCGGACGCTATCGCCTCAACGGGGTCGATGTTGCGCACCTGGGCAAAAATCGCCTCGCCCGCATTCGTAATCAAAACATTGGCTTTGTGTTCCAGCGGTATGAACTGCTGAATAGCCTGACCGCTCTGGAGAACGTGATTTTGCCGATGATGTACACGGGCCTCGGACGACAGCAGCGGCGGCAGTTAGCCGCAGATGCTCTGTGCCGCATGGGGCTGGGCAATCGGCTTGATAAACGTCCGACCCAACTGTCGGGCGGGCAACAGCAGCGCGTTGCCATTGCGCGGGCGATCGTCAACCGTCCCCTGTTGTTACTCGCTGACGAACCCACCGGCGCGCTCGATACCCACTCCGCCGAAGCGGTGATGGCGATTTTTGCGGAACTGCATCAGGCGGGGATCTCGATTGTGATGGTGACCCACTCTCACGAAGTCGCCTGCTACAGCAAACGGATCATTCAGGTCAGCGATGGCCGCATTTTGCACGATCGCGTGTCGCCCGCTGATTTACAGGCGCAACGACTTTGATCGACTGCTCTCCAGGCAACGCTGGATCTGGGCGAACCATTGAAATTTTCTGTTGACGGATAAAACGCGACTCCCCAGAATTGGGGATAGCTCAGGTAGGGTACTCGACCAGGAAAACACCGTGGAGCCAACCACCCCCGAAGATCTGCAGGCCGCAGCGCCTCCGCCACTGAGCGGTTCTGACTTGGGCGAGGCCGAATTGGCCGAGTCTAGTTTTGCTGACTTTGGTCAACTCGATACCCCCCAAGCGAAACAACAGGCTGGGGTGAAGTGGATCTTGGGCTCGGGCGTCATCTTGCTCGTTGGCATTGGCGGCTGGTTGGGATATCAAACGTTCTGGCGATCGCCCCCCGCCCCTCTAGCCGTTACCCTGGCTCCCGTGGGGCGCGAAGATCTGGAAGTCAGCATTACCGAATCAGGTGTCGTGGAACTGGGTGGGCAACAAACCTTCAAAGCCCCCAGCGATGTCACCGTGCAAGCCGTTTTGGTCGAAGAACGGGAACGGGTGAGTCAGGGGCAGGTGCTGCTGGAATTGCGCGCTCGCGCCCTGCAGCAGCGGCTGGCCGACCAAATTGTGCAAAACCGGATCAATCAGCTGACCTACCAGCGCCAGCAAGAAATTTTGGCCGCGCGGCAGTCTCGCCTAGCCGACGCCGCCAGCCGCCTACAAGATTCCGAAGAACTGCTTGCCCAGGGCTTCATTTCTGAAGACGATTTTCGCACTGACCAACGCGCCTTTGAAGATGCCCAGTCCGCTGTGCGCGATGCGGAAGTGGAGTTGACCAAAGCGGAATTGCAGGTGGATCAGGATCAGGTCACGACGGAAAGTATTCGCCTGCAACTGGAAGACAACCAGATTGTTTCGCCAATGGCTGCGATTGTGCTCAAGGTTGAGGTGAAGCCCGGCGACGGGGTTGAGCGTGAAGGGCTGTTGCTCAGCATCGGTGACCCGACGCAAGAAACCATTCGGCTCCAGCTCACCACGTTGAATGCGGCTCAGGTGGGCATTGGTATGCCGGTGCGGGTGAGCGTCATCGGCCCCGACCCCGAAATCTTTGAGGGGCAGATTGTGCGGGTTTCGCCCCAAGCCACCTCCATCCAAGACAATGCTGAGCAAGCCACTGTGGAAGCAGAAGCCCGTCTCAACGACCCCAGCGGCACGTTGATTCCGGGCAGTGCCGTCAGTGTTGATGTTGTGTTGAACCAGCGATCGCAGGCCCTGGTCGTGCCGGTGACGGCATTACAGCGCGATGCCGAAACTCCCTACGTTTGGGTGAAAGATGCCAACAATCAGGCCCGCCGGCGGGAAGTCACCATTGGCCTCGAAACCTTAGAGGCGGTGGAAGTGCTCTCGGGTTTGCAGGCGGGAGATGAGATTGTCATCGCGGTGCCCCCAGACGCGGAACTGTCTCCTGGCCAGCTGTTGGGTAACCCCGAGGCGGAAGCGGGTGGGCCAGCTACCCCTGATCGGGGCCGACCCCAGGGAGCCAATTGACCATGGGACTGTCACCGACCGATTTACTATTGACCACCTTTCGTGATCTGGGCGGCAACTGGGTGCGATCGGGCCTTACCACCCTGGGCATTTTCATGGGTGTGGCGGCGATCAATGCCACGCTCAACATTGACGCCATCACGACGGCCCAGCTGCAAAATCAGCTAGCTCAGCGTGACAATCCCCATCTCGGCTTTTGGCTATTTGACCCCACCTGGACGAAGCCGCGCCCCGAATTGGGAGAAGAAGATCTGACGGCGCTGCAGCAAGCCGTGGACGGCATCGCCGGGATCAGCCAGGAGACGCGGGTGGGGTGGATGAGCCAAATTCGGTTTCAGGGGCAAGTGGCGGATCAGGTGGATGTTCAAGGCGTTTCTCTCAATTTTCAAGAAACCACCGGTCGCAACATTGTTGAGGGGCGCTTTTTTCAAACGAGTGACTTCGACCAGTATTATCCCGTGGCGATCGTGAACACCGTCTTGGCCGATCAGCTCTTTCAAGGGACCTCGCCCCTAAACCAGGGCATCTTTTTGGGCACGACCCGTATGACCGTGATTGGCGTGATGGAGACCAAGCAAAATGATGCCGATCTCGACCCCACGGGGGAAGTTTGGCTGACCGAAAACTATGCCAGTGCTATCAGTGGCGGCTGGAATTGGGGACGACCGCAAATTGCCATTGCCGAACTCGAAAATTACGAAGCGGTGGAAGCCGGCATTGAAACCTTTTTGCGACAGCGGTATCCCGGTTTTGAGGTGCGTGTCTGGGGCAACGCGGAAGACCTGTACCAACAGGAGCAACAACAGCGCACCAGCACCCTCATCTTGCAAGGGGTGGGGCTGCTGTCGCTGGTGATTGGCGGCGTCGGCATTGCCAACATCACGATCGCCGCCGTGATGGAACGCACCCGCGAAATCGGTCTACGACGCGCCATTGGGGCCACCGATTGGGAAGTGATGATGCAGTTCATCGCGGAGGCAGCACTGCTGAGCCTGATTGGCGGCACCGCCGCGATCGTCACCATCCACGGTCTGACCAAGGTCGCCACCACCCAAGTGTTCGAAGCCCCCTACAGCTTTCGGGTGCAAGATGCGGCGATTTCGATGGGGGCGGCGTTTGTCGTCGGCGTTGGGGCCAGCTTTTTCCCCGCTCTGCGCATTACCCAAATTGATGTTGTTCAGGCGCTGCGAGGAGAATGAGCCCAATGCTGCCGTTTTTATTCCCTGCCTGCCCCCGCCTCTGGGTCTGGATTTGCTGCCTAGCCATGCCCTTGGCTCCAGTTCTCGTCCCAGGCCTCTCGCCCGTGAGCCCCGCGATCGCCCGTGAAGAGGCCCCGATCTTCAATCCACTACCCAGTGAAGCTGACCGTCCCCTCCAGACCCCGTCTGATCCCGCCGATGTTCCCCCCAGAGACGCGGCCAGTCCAGCCGATGAGCCTGTGCGGGAAGACGCCACCCTCATTCCAGGGCGACCGCAAATCGCCCTGACCTTACCGGAACTGCTGACGTTAGTGGTGACCGGCAATCGGGATTTGCGCGATCGCCAACTGCAGCGTCTGGTTGAGCAGCAGCAACTCCAGGAAGCTGAAGCCGCTTTTGATCCCCGCTTTACGCCAGCGGTGGGCATCGGTGTGAGCCAGAGCTTTGACGCCGGCTTTCGCGGTAGTGGCAACTTACCTGGCAGTATTGGCGGCACTGATACGGAATTAGGCGATCGCACTACGTTGACCCAGAGCGCTGGGGTTTTGGGCAGCCTTACCACCCGTCAGGGCACTGAAATTGGTCTGACGCTGGATGCGTTGGGCGATACTCCCATTGGCCTCCGCTGGACTCAGCCACTCTTGCGCGGAGCCGGAACTGCTGTTAATGAAGCGCCGGTCGACATTGCCCGGCTACGCGAGTCGCAGAACTTTTTAGCCCTAGAGCAAACCCTGATTGACACCGTGAGCACCACGGTGAACCAATACACCACCCTGATCGAAACCCAACAGTCCGTCCGCATTCAGGCCGAGGCGCTAGAACGGCGGCAAGAGCGCTTGCGGATTTTGACCGCGTTAGTGGCAGCCGGTCGCCGGGCTGAATTTGACCTGGTGGACTCGCGCCGGTCAGTGGCCGATGCCGAACGGGACTTGCTGCTGGCCCAGACTCAGCGAGAGCAAGCCAACACTGATTTGCTCGATCAAATTGGCACCGAGCAAGATCTCGTGTTTGTCGCTGCCGCCGCCACGATTACCGACTTATTTGCCTCGGCAGTGGCCCGGATCGAAGACTATGACCTGGAAACGCTGGTGGCGATCGCCTATCAAACTCGCCCCGACTACCGGCAGATTGAGCTGGAGCAGACAGTGGCTCAGCTTAACCAGCGTCTGGCAACAGATGACTTGCAATGGCAGCTGAATTTAGAAGGTGACGCCAACCTTGGGGATTTTTCTGAAACCACGTTGGGAGTGGTGGCCCGTCGCACCTTTGATGAACCGGAGTTAGAGACCGCGCTTGTGCAGAGTCAAGTGGAGATTCTGCAGCAGGAAAATCGCCTCGCCCAAGAACGCACCCGCATCCGCAACGAAATTACCAATCAGCTCAACACCGTGAATGCCAATCTGGCGCGGGTGGAAGCGGCTCAACGTGCCACGGAAAACGCCCGCCTCCAGCTTGAAGTCACCCAAGAACTGTTTCGCCGGGGCCGCATTCGAGACATTTTTCAAATCACTAATCAGGAAGAAAATCTGGTGGATGCCGAGAACAGCGAACTCACGGCGCGCATTCAATTTCTAGACAGCATTGTCACCCTGGATCAGGCCGTGGGGCTAACGCTGGAGACCTGGAGTCAAGAGGTCGATTTTTTGCCCGCGTTGCTGACGCCTGAGTCGGTCGAAGAGTTTGCCCCGCGATCGCCCGAGCTAGACGAACTGGAAGCGCCATCAGATGCGCCCTCTGAACCCTAAATCTGGCAGATGCAATTTGTTAGTGCCCCTCACTGCAAGCAGCTCTGGCGATCGCGACAGGCCACCGGTCGCATCTCTTGATTAGGAACCGGGCGCGCCGGATGGAGCCTGACGCAGAGTCTCCTCACCTCAGGCAGTTAAATTTTGTTCAGCCTTCCGTAGGCAGACCTTGACGAAGTGAAACAGTTTTTACTGAAGTATTTAAGGCTGCTCCATCTGATGACTATCCACCAGATTTTGGCCTCACTGGCGGCACAACGGAAAGCCGCGTTGGTATTACCCACGATTCAAGTGGCACATGCCCGCCCCCCCCCAGCTGGTGGTGCGGGGGCATGATCGGCTCTGGAGCCTTGGCGCTGTTAGCCTTGGGCAGTGGGGGCTATGCCCAAGAAACCGCCGCTAACCAAGGGATCGCTCAGCGACTATTGATCAGGCGTCATCCTGAGCAGACCCGATTTGAGGCCATACCCAGCGTTAGCACCGAAGAACAAGGAATGCTGACGGCCAGCGACACCACTGATCGCGGCCAATTTCGTCTTTGTGATCTAGTCGGTAATGAGCAGGCCCGCTTCGATGGCAATTTCCAAAGCTTTACTCCCGATCAGCAAGGGCTACTAACCAGTTCCTACGACGATGGTCAAAGTCACCTCTATGACTTCACGGGCCCTGAGCAGGCCCGCTTTGCCGGCCAGTTCCAATGTTTCACCCCCGATCAGCAAGGGCTCCTCACGTCTGTCGTTGCTCTAACTGTCGGCAGCGATGACCAACGTAGCCTCTCAGACCTAACCGGCCTTTATCAAGCTCCCCTTGACCTCCCCACACTAAGATTGACCCACAA
>JBHJJI010000228.1:0-7781 GCA_050042805.1 Leptolyngbyaceae cyanobacterium | reverse complement strand
GATCACGCCCGATTTGCCCAGTCGAGTGGTCACGTCGCGAGATACGCGATCGCGCAAGCGGGCAACTTTCACCTTTTGTCCGATTTCTAAGGCCATGCCTAACCTAACTACCTGAAATTTTGAACTGCTCAACGACGGTTTTGTTACACAAACCACCCCACAGTTTATCAGCGTCTTGCGCCATCCTGGTCTATGGTGGATAGCGAAAATTAATCAGCACCTGCCAAAGGTGTGCAAGGTGAGCGGTCATGCTGGCAAAGCGTATTCTGCCCTGCTTAGATGTCAACGCGGGACGAGTCGTGAAAGGAGTCAATTTTGTGGACTTGCGCGACGCCGGGGATCCGGTTGAGCTGGCTCAGGCCTATAACGAGGCCGGGGCCGATGAACTGGTGTTTTTAGACATCACCGCCACCCACGAAGATCGCGGCATTTTGCTCGATGTCGTCTATCGCACCGCTGATCAGGTCTTTATTCCGCTCACGGTGGGTGGCGGCATTAGCACGGTCGATCACATCAAACAGCTACTGCGGGCTGGGGCCGACAAAGTCAGCATCAACTCCGCCGCCGTGCGCCAGCCTGAGCTGATTGACCGAGCCAGCGATCGCTTTGGCAACCAGTGCATTGTGGTGGCGATCGATGCGCGTAAACGCGACACCCCTGACAACCCCGGCTGGGATGTCTATGTGCGGGGGGGCCGCGAAAATACCGGTCTCGATGCCGTGACTTGGGCACAAGACGTGGTGCGGCGCGGCGCGGGCGAACTGCTGATTACCAGCATGGATGCCGACGGCACTCAGGCCGGTTATGACTTGCCCCTGACGCAAGCAATCGCTGATCGGGTGCCGGTACCGGTGATTGCTTCCGGGGGCGCGGGCAACTGTCACCATATCTATGAAGCCTTGACGACGGGCCGAGCCGAGGCCGCACTATTAGCGTCGCTGCTGCACTATGGCCAACTCACCGTCGCCGAAATCAAAGACTATCTGGCAAGTCAGCAAATCACGACACGAAAGGCCGTCCAAATGTGACGACATCATTAAATTTCTGTTACACTGCGTTACATAAGAGGTTTAATAATGGGTGTCGACGATTTAGATTTGTATGCTGCTTTTAATTCTCGTCGTTGTCATCGGATTGGTAGCTTGGGCTTTACGTCTGATGGAACAAGCTATCCAAAGCCAAGAATTTTCGTTCATGTTGGCGGGCTTTTTGGTCGCTTCATCTGCCGTTGCCATGATGACCGTTTACTTTTTGATGAGTGATTACATGCTTTACATGGATCGAGCTGTCGACATCGCGACCGCCGAAAGCTACTTGGCTAATGGTCAAGAGTCCTATGCTTATTTGCAGCAGGCTCCCGCGATCGCTAATCAAGCTTTCGTCCAAAACTAGCGTTTCTCTTTATAACAATCAAAGTTTATGAGAAACCTGATGCTCGTTTTTTACGAATCGACATCAGGCTTTTTTAATGCAGATTACTTTCTGCCAAGTAATGGCCCCGCAAAGGCATGCCAATGCCCTGAAACCAGATGACAAATCTGCCCCCTTGCCCTGGGCTCCTCGGCATTGCCAAAATTGCCTGGGGAGTTCGATGATTGTACATGAGTAGAATGCCGCGATCACCATCCTTTAGAGTAGTTGATCAGTCAGAGTGGTTGATTGTCCGCATCGGCCTGAGTCGACAGATCACCCTACCGCTGTTGCTGTGCCGTTGAATTTTCAAAAAATGCCAGCAGCGCCTGAGAAAACTGTTCGGGAGCATCCTGCTGTACCCAATGGGACGCCCCTTCAATCGCTTGGAAACGGGCACCGGGAATCTCGCTGGCCAGTTGCTGACCATCTTCTGACTTTTGCCATGGATCATCCATGGCCCACAGAATCAGGGTCGGGGCCGCAATATCGCCGTGGCGATCAACCAGCGCCATCGTTTGATTCGCATTCAGAGCAGCGGCATTGCGCAGCAGGCTCAATTTCCCTTCTTCGCTGGCCCAAGGGGCGATAATGCCTTCGCGAAATTCTGGTGTGAGTTGACTCGGGTTCGAGAGTCCGGCGGCAAGACTGGCTTCTAGAGCGGCGACCAAGTCCGAGACTGGACGGGCCTGCCATCGCAGAGGGTGACCAAAATCGAGCATGTCATCGTCGAATCGGTCATAGCAGACCGAATTGGTAATCACCAAACGATTCACTCGGGCAGCCTGCTCGATCGCCAAAATCAGCGCCACGGCACCGCCAGTATCGTGACCCACCACATCGACTTGCGACAGCTCCAAAGCTGAGAGAAAAGCCGTAATCATACGAGCCTGATCTTGAAATGAGCGGTCAAAGCGATCGCGGCGATCAGACCAGCCATGACCCAGGAAATCGGGCGCGAGGACTCGATAACCGGCCTCGACCAAAACTGGAATAACCGCATGGTAGAGATAGCCCCAAGTCGGAATGCCATGCATCAGCAGAATCGTGCCTCGCTGCGCAGCACCGCGATCGACATACCGAATCGTCAGCGGGATATGAGCGACTGTGTCCGCAGGTAAAACCATCTCTTGTTGAGCGGCTCTAAAGTCTTGCCAATTCCGCCAATCTGAGGTCATGACCCATCTCCATTCATGAGAGCGAAATTGTGGATTTTCATTCACAATTTCGCTCGACGTCATCGGGCTAGCGTTAGTCCCCTATGACGTTATCGCTAATCAGTACTCACTCCCCATCAAAGGTGAATCCTTATGGCTGACCCTGGTGTGAATGAGCACAGCGGTTCAGACTCAGTTTGTTAGAACAAGAGAAGGGAACAGAGACTGACACGCTGCTGCCACTTTCTCGACATGGCGATGATCAGTACCGCAGCAGCCACCCAACACGTTTAAAGCTGGGAAGGCCTGCTTGAGCTCAATATACTCCTGCCCAAGTTGGCTCGGGTTGCCATCATCTAGCTCGTCGGCTGCATCTAGCTCGGCATGGCTCATACGAGAGGCGTTTGCCCGCAACCCTTGCAGCCGATCGCGCACGGTTTCGTCCTTAGACGATGCGATCGCAAAGTGGGTGGGATGAGCACAGTTGACTGCATAATAGGCCGGATAAGCCGCCGTCGCGGCATCTACTCGGGAGATCGCCGCTGCTAGAGACTGACCTGTCGGCAGGCAGCCATCGGTCTCAAGGGTGAAAGAAATCACAACAGGGATGTCAGCCTGCTGCGCCGCTTGCACGATGCCGATCGCCTCTTCGGCATAGTTGATCGTCATGGCCGATACCAGATCCGCTCCCGACTTCGCCAAGGCTTGGATTTGTGGCAGGTGGTAGGCGGCAGCCTCCTGGGACGACATGGCACTATCAGCGACATAGCCATCGCCGCGAGGTCCAATACAGCCACTAATGACGATGGGCGTTTGGTGAGTGTCATAGTCCTGACCTAAAGACATCATCAGCTGAATCGCTTGGCGATTGGCCTCAGCCAGCGCCTCAGTTGAATAGCCCAACAGCTCACCCCAGTCCGCGTGGGCTCGCCAAGTCGGACTTTCTAACACAAAGCCAGTCCTAAAGCGCTGGGCAATCTTGAGATAGGTACGGTAGTACCTTTCGAGGGCAGCCCGACCCATTGCATCTTTGAGCAAGTCAAAGGCAGCAAAATAGGGGAGATCGATCCCTTCGTGAAAAATCAGCGTCGTTTCCAGACCACCATCGGTGAGAAACAACTCTCCGTCGAGCTGGGGTAAGTGGTAACGGTATTTAGCCATGGGTATTTTCCTCAAAAGGGGGCATCGAGCGTTCAGAGACTCAACTGCTGTTGAGATTTCAATTGAGTCATGCAAACGGGAAGATACCGAGAGGAGGGTTTTGCGATCGCAGAACCGTTCTGCAGATTGCTCAGCGATCAAGATGAAATTGACGCGGGTCATGTCGTTGCGGAAGAGAGCCTGAGCCATCACGGCGATCGCCAGGCGATATAGCAACAAAAAAGGGGCCATTGGCCCCTAGATTGCTTTAATTAGGAGTTTTCAGGTCTCCCACGTAGTCGTTATGAGTCGGCGACTTTCACCTTGCGAGCTAAACCGAGCGACTGCAACAGACGAACGTGCAGCCAAGTGATGTCAATCTCCCACCACTTCAGGCCATGACGAGCTGAGTGTTGATAAGCATGGTGGTTATTGTGCCAGCCTTCGCCGTAGGTAACGAGAGCAACCCACCAGCAATTCGTGGAAGTATCGTCGGTGTTGTAGGTGCGATAGCCAAACTTGTGAGTGGCGCTGTTGACAAACCAGGTGCAGTGATAAACCACCACCAACCGCACAAAAATGCCCCAGACCACAAACGGCCACCCGCCCATCAAATAAAGGACGCTGCCCTAAGGCAACTGCATCGACAAAAAGTATTTCTCAAAAAAGTTGTAAACGGGATCATCCGCGATATCGCGAGTAAATTTGTGGATCTCATCTTTAGCCGGGACTTCTCTCAGCAACCAGCCCATGTGACTCCACCAGAAGCCTTTGCCCGCATCATGGTGATCGTTCGGTTGATCAGAATACCGATGGTGATGACGATGCAGCCCAATCCACACGATGGGGCCATGCTGGCAGGCGAGGGTGCCGCAGACGACGAAGAAATATTCTAGCCACTTAGGCACTTCAAAGCTTTTGTGGGCGATCAACCGGTGCCAGCCCAGGGTAATGCCGAGGCAACCGGTAATCCAGTGCAGCACCAGCGCCACACCAACAGCGGCCCACGTGGTGTTGCCGGGCACAAAGGCCAGTAAGGCCAACCCATGAACCGCCACCATAAAGAGGGCCGTCGGCCAATCAACAATTGGTTTTTCTAATTTTTGAATAGCAGTTGTCATGCACAATTTCTCAGATTTTTGGACAGGAAGATGCCAACTCACAGGAGAATAAACTCTACACAGCATAGACATTGACTCCCCGATGAATTCCCCAGAAAACGTTCAATTCTCTGAGGTCGCACTCTCCCAGATCTTTTGGCAGATTGACCTACAGGTCAAAGCCAATCTGAGTCGGGTGCTGGCTGCTATGGGTAAGCACCGGGTAGGCAGTCACCATTTTGCCAGTGTGTCTGGCTATGGTCACAATGACCTGGGCCGTACCACGTTAGATCGTGTCTTTGCCGATGTCATGCAAGCGGAGGCAGCTGCGGTCAGAGTACAGTTAGTTTCCGGAACTCACGCGATCGCGTGTGCCTTATTTGGCGTTTTACGTCCTGGCGACGAACTGTTGGCCGTAGCTGGGCCGCCCTACGACACCTTAGAAGAGGTGATCGGGCTTCGGGGTAATCACCAGGGTTCCCTAAAGGAGTTTGGTGTTACTTATTGTGAACTACCCCTTACTATAGACGCTTCCGTTGACTGGCAGAGCCTGGAACGAGCAATCAAGCCCAAAACGCGGATGGTTTTAATCCAGCGATCGTGCGGCTATAGCTGGCGTCGCAGCCTCACCATTGCTGAGATTGAGCGGATTGTGCAGGTCGTCAAGCAGCAAAATCCCCACACGGTTTGCTTTGTCGATAATTGCTATGGCGAATTTGTGGAAGATCGCGAACCGACCGCTGTCGGCGTGGACTTAATGGCGGGATCACTGATCAAAAATCCCGGCGGCACGATCGCCACCACCGGCGGTTACCTAGCGGGACGTGAAGACCTGGTTGAAATGGCCCTCTGTCGCCTGACGGCCCCCGGCATCGGCAGCAGCGGTGGTGCCAGCCTCAATCAAAATCGGCTGCTGTTCCAGGGCTTGTTCCTCGCGCCGCAAATGGTGGGGGAAGCTATGAAGGGCAACGCGCTGATCGCCCACACCTTTGAGCAACTGGGCTATCCGGTGAATCCTCCGGCAGCCGATCGCCAGCGGGACGTGATTCAAGCCGTGAAGTTGGGGTCGCCGGAAAAGCTGATTGCCTTTTGCAAAGCGATCCAGCAGCATTCCCCAGTGGAGTCTTATGTGGAACCGATTCCAGCGGGGATGCCGGGCTATGACAGCGAGCTGGTGATGGCGGGCGGCACCTTCATCGACGGCAGCACGTCAGAGCTCTCTGCCGATGGCCCCTTGCGAGAGCCCTACGTAGTCTATTGCCAAGGCGGTACCCACTGGACGCATATCGCGATCGCGATCGAAGCGGCAGTCAAGGCAATTCAGCGGTTGAGCATCGAATCAGCAGAGACATGAAATTTGAGTGGGATTTGTCAAAAGCGGCCGCCAACCTAAAGAAGCACGGTGTTAGCTTTAAAGAAGCTCAAACTGTGTTTGAGAACCCGCTGGCAGTCATCTTCGACGATGAAGCTCATTCTGCTGAAGAACGTCGAGAAATCATCATCGGTCACTCTCAACAAAATCGACTATTACTGGTCGCCTTTAGTGAACGATCAAACCATATCCGCTCGTCAGCGCCCGTTTAGCCACTTGTCAGGAACGTAAAGATGATGAACAATCTGCCCTCTGAGAACTCACCGCATGCCGCAGATGAGCTTTTAGATGGATATCGCCTTGACTATACAAAAGCAAAGCCGAATCGATTTGCAGCTCATGACGGCTCGCAGAAACGGATCGTCGTCGTTTTAGATGAAGATGTGGCCCAGGTATTTACCACTCCTGAAGCAGTCAATCGGATGCTGAGAGCACTGATCAAATCAATGCCATAAGCCTCCACCAGCTAAACACCCTTGGCTCTTCAGGATCTGTGCTGAGCGCAGCCAGTGCTATGGCGATCGCACCTTCATATTGATGGCTTTCGTCCAGTTCGGGATGGAGCATCATCCAATCTGACTTCGACCGAAAACCCTATCGATAGCCGGTATTCATCCCTTGCATAGGGAAAGTCAGAGAGTCGTGATAGGCTCAAACATCCCTATTTCAGGCTCCTTTGCGATGACCGCTGCAAAAGTTCAGGTGACCTTGCTGGCCCTTTGCCAAGCCCTGGCCATGACGACCAATACCGTGCTCATTACGGTTGCAGCCCTCATTGGCTATGCCCTGGCCGCCGACAAAGCTTTGGCCACCGTCCCCTTGGCCGTCCGGCAGATCGCGACGATGGCGGCGACGATTCCAGCGTCATTATTGATGCAGCGCATGGGGCGACGGGGCGGCTTTCTGGTCGGCACCCTAGTGGGCATCGGGGGGGCAGGCGTGGGTATTTACAGTTTAGCGATCGCCCACTTTTGGCTGTTCACCTTGGCGATGGGGCTGTTGGGCGTCTCTAACAGCTTTGTGGGTTACTATCGCTTCGCCGCAGCGGATGTGGCAACGGATGCTTTTCGCTCCCAAGCGATTTCCTGGGTGATTGCAGGGGGCATTGTGGCCGCGATTCTTGGCCCGTGGCTGGCGACAGGGTCGCAAGGTTGGTTCAACAGCGAGTTGTACATTGGGGCCTTAGTGGCGGTTTTGGGGTTGCAGGTACTGGCCAGCGGCCTGTTGTGGGGTTTGCACATTCCCCCCACTCGCATCTATCAGACGTCGCACCGTACCCGGCCCCTGTTGATAATCATGGCCCAGCCGAAGTTTTTGGTGGCGACCCTCGGCAGCACAAGCAGCTACGGCTTCTTGGTGTTTGTGATGACGGCGACGCCCCTAGCCATGTCGGCAGAACTCCACTCCTTTAATCAGACGGCAACGGTGATTCAGTGGCACGTACTGGGGATGTTTGGCCCCTCGTTGATCACCGGCTGGCTGATCCAGCGGTTCGGCGTGTTGACTATGATGCAAACGGGGGCGCTGCTGACATTGGGCTGTATGGCCGTGAATTTAGCAGGCACCAGTTTTGCCCACTTTGCGATCGCCCTGCTGCTCTTG
>JBHJJI010000227.1:0-31684 GCA_050042805.1 Leptolyngbyaceae cyanobacterium | reverse complement strand
GCCGCAGCCCTGAGTTCAGCCGCAACGGCCTGAGGAATCAGAACGCTTTGATACAGGGTGGGTAAAACTTCAATTTGACCGAGCAGGATTAAATAGCAAAGCGGTGACGTGTCAGAGACAACGATCATTTCGCTCTTAATTCATTGAGAGTTTGTAGGTCTTGCTCTAGTTCTGCTGCATCATAATTGAGATAAGTGCCCATCCGTCTTAAAAAGGTATGAACGGCCATACGGTTGGGAAGTTGCAGGAGTTGCCCCACCTCAGCAGTGCTAACTTTGCCGCAACGGTAGGCATCCGCAATGATGAATTCTAAAAGCCGGTGGGAGAGTTTATCTTCCGGGTGGTCTAATCTTTGGGCGATATCATCAGGAATCTGAACAGTTATTTCCATGACGGTGGCAACCCTAAGGGCTTTGGATCAGTAGCCTTATGCTAAGCGATCGCAACCAAATCACTGGGACAACACAGGGTGGGAGCAACCCAACATCACTCGTTCCCCGGTGCAAAATTGTTGACGACCGCTCAGCCGAGCACCTGTTCGGAGGCGCGATCGAAGAGGTGAAAGCAGTTCATATCGAGGCTGACGCGGACAGTTTCGCCGGGGGTGAAGCGCGATCTCGGATCAACCCGCGCCAAAAATTCCTGACCGTCAGCCAGAGTCAAGTACACGATTGCCTCATGGCCCATCATCTCCACCACTGAGACCGTGGCGTCGATGTCGTAGGGGTGAATGCCGGGGGGCGCAAACTGGGGATTGTAGATATTTTCGGGGCGGATACCGAAGATGAGAGGAGAGTCGATGTAGGCTTCGTAGCGCGATCGCACGTCAGCGGGAACCGGCACCTGCAGACTGCCCGCGTGGATGAAGAGGGTATCGCCTTCAGGCTGGAGGTCGGCCTCGAAAAAGTTCATCGCCGGACTGCCCATGAATCCGGCGACGAACATATTGTTCGGGCTGTCGTAGAGAGTTTGGGGCGTATCGACCTGCTGCAAAATGCCCTGATTCATCACGGCGATGCGGCTGCCCATGGTCATCGCTTCGACTTGATCGTGGGTGACATAGATAAATGTCGTCCCCAGCTTGTGGTGCAGCTTCGTCAGTTCGGCGCGGGCCTGCACACGCAGCTTGGCATCCAGGTTTGACAACGGCTCATCCATCAAAAAGGCGGCCGGGTCGCGGACGATCGCCCGCCCCACAGCCACGCGCTGACGCTGCCCGCCAGAGAGCTGTTTGGGCTTGCGATCGAGCAATTCTTCAATACCAAGCTGGGCGGCGGCGGCCTGCACCCGCTGCTGAATGTCGACTTTGGGCGTGCCCTGCAGCTGCAGGCTAAAGGCCATGTTGTCAAACACGCTCATGTGGGGATACAGCGCGTAGGACTGAAACACCATGGCGATGTCGCGTTCGCGGGGGGCGCGATCGTTGACCCGCTCACCGTTGATATAGAGATTGCCGCGACTGATTGATTCCAGCCCCGCCAGCATCCGCAGCGACGTGGTTTTGCCGCAGCCCGAGGGGCCGACCAGCACCAGAAACTCATCGTCACCGATGTCTAAATTCAGGTCTTTGACCGCGACAAAGCCGTTCTCGTACTGCTTGGTGACCTGTTCAAATACGATGTGTGCCATTATCCCTTCACTGACCCTGCCAACAAGCCCCGCACAAAATACCGCTGTAGGGCAAAGAATACCAACAGTGGCACCAGCATCGAAATAAACGCCCCCGCCGTGAGCAAATGCCAGTCTTGGCCGCGATCGCCCACCAGATTCCGCAGCACTAGCGTCACCGGGGCGACGTCTTGATTGCCGCCCAAATACACCAGCGCCACCAGCAGATCATTCCACACCCAGAGGAACTGGAAAACCGCAAAGGAGGCGATCGCGGGGGTCGAGAGGGGCACGACGATGCGGGTAAAAATTTTCAGGTGGGACGCACCATCCACCGCCGCTGCTTCGATCAGGTCGCGGGGCAGGGTGCCGATGTAGTTGCGTAGGAGGTAGATACCGAGGGGTAAACCGTACCCCGTATGGGCCAGCCACACCCCAAGAAACGTGCCCGCCAAACCGAGCGTGTTATAAGCCCGCAGCACTGGAATCAGCGTCATCTGCAGCGGCACCACCAGCAACCCGACGATCATCACAAACAGTAGTTGCCGTCCGGGAAACCGCATCCAGGCGAGGGCGTAGGCGGCAAAGGTGGCGATCGCAATGGGCATGACCGTCGCGGGAATCGTGATAATCAAGCTGTTGAGGAACGCCTGCCCCATACCCTGGCCGGTGAGCACGTCGCCATAGTTGCCCAGATGAAACTGACCCAGATCCAGCGGCGGCATGAAAACCGTCCACCAACCACTCTCTAGCAGCGCGTCGGGCTGACGAAAGGAGCTAATTAGCAGTCCCGCCGTGGCCAGCGTCCACAGCAGGGCGATCGCCACCACCACAATATGAACCGGAGCCGTCGTCAATAAGGTTTCTACCCGATCCATCCAGGAACGAGATTGGCGCGATCGCGTGTCGGGGCGGGCCGTCATCGGTTCGTCTCCTGCTGTTGAAAGCGGCGAATATTCGCCGCCATGACGGGAATTACCGCCAAGAGCAAAATGACGGCAATGGCGCTGCCCCGGCCAAAGTTGCGGAAGTTAAACATCTCTTTAATCATGCGGCTGGCGATGACATCGGTATCTAAATTGCCGCCGGTCATCACAAACACAATGTCGAATACCTTGAGCACCAGCACAATAATCGTCGTAGACACCACGACGATAGTAGAGCTAATCATGGGAATCGTGATGCGCCAAAAGATCTGCAATTCACTGGCCCCATCCATCCGCGCCGCCTCGATCACATCCTGAGGAATGCCCTTCACCGCAGACGACAGCAGCACCATGGCAAAGCCCGTTTGCAGCCAGATCATGATGACAATCAGGGCCAAATTGTTGACGCCCTTATTCACCAGCCAGCCAATCGGCTCAAAGCCCAGCGCCACCACAATCGCATTCAGCAGACCGATTTGCTCAATGCCCGGCGGCTGATAGGCGTAGACAAACCGCCAGATGACGCTGGCCCCGACAAACGAAATCGCCATCGGCAAAAAGATCAGCGCCTTCGCGACCGGCTCATAGCGCACCCGATCGACCAGCACGGCAATGATCAATCCCAGCCCGACGCTGACGCCCGTCACCAGCACCAGCCACAAAATGTTGTTGCGAAAGGCGATCAGCATGTCGGAGTTGGTGAAGGCAAACAGGTAGTTGTCTAACCCGACCCAGTTTAGCGATCGCTGATCTTGAAAGCTGATGATAATCGTGCGAATCGTCGGCAAAATCAAAAACGCCGTCAAAATCGCCAGGGCTGGAACCATGTAAACCCAGGGCAAAATCCGCGATCGCCACTGGTAGGGCAACCGATTCACTAAAATATTCGCGGCGTAGAACAGGGCAATCACCCCACCCGAGCCCAGGATGATGGCCGCGATCGCGCTCAGCAAACGAATCAGATTGGTGGCATCCGGCATCAGCTAAATCGGGTTAGGGGAAACTTGGGGGCAGGTCAGGGATTGACCTTGAGGCCGACCACTGGGCCGCTTGCTGATCAATGGCCTGAATGAAATCATGTTTGCCATCCATATACTGCTCAATGTCAGTGGGATGGGCCAGGGCTAAGCGGCGCTTCAGTTCACTATATTCCTGAGCGGCGGCGGGATGCGCCACCAGATAGTCACGAAATGCTAAGTGCCGCCTCACCTGGCCGGTTCCAGCAGCAAAGGCGTGGACGTGGTGCGTTCTCACGCCAGCCGCGTTGTCTTTGCGAAAGTAGCGCCGCCCCGGAATGCCATACTCACCCATGGCCTGGTACCCCAAAGCCATCATCGCCGCTTGGCAGGCATCGACCCGCTCCAGCTCAGCTACTTCTATTAGCAGATCAATAATGGGCTTGGCGTAAATGTCGGGGATGGCGGTGCTGCCGATATGGTGAATCGCGATGACGGTATCGCCCAGCGTCACAGCAATGGCTTGAGCCGCTCGGGCAAAGGCGGCGGGCCAAGCTGTAGACGGGGGTACTACTTCAACTTTTCGCATCGTTCGTCACCGACTGTAGAAGCCCTCATACCCGACGTGAGGAATGAGAAATATGGACATTGGTTAGCCACACTTAGACAAAACACTAAATAATGCCAATAACTAACCCTGCTCCGTCATCAATGACCACAATGCATCAATACCGTGACCGACATAATCAGACTGCTGGTGTTGCTTAATCCAGTCCGACAATTGGAGCACAAGAGCATCGTCTGGCTTTTTACTCAATTGTCCTAAGGCGGAGGCGGCACTCATACGGACAGTGATGCTGTCATCACTGAGGCCAGCGAGGAGGTTCTGCAGAACCTCGGCGTTGCCTTGGCCCAATTGTCCTAAGGCGGATGCGGCATTCGTACGGACAGTGCTGCTGTCATCGCTGAGGCGGCCCATCAAGGTGGTGATTGCAGCAGTTTCTTGACCCAGCGTAAACCGCAAGTGCTGAAACGGTATCGCATCCAATTGTTCCGCCTGGGCCTCTAGCTGCAGCAGCGCGATCGCCTGAAAATCGGTTTCGCCGAGGTTCATCAAACATTTATTTGCTCGCTGCTGCAACTGCGAAGATATGATGGGAGATGGGCGAGTAATGAATTCAATCAGCTGCCCAAGAATTTGCTCGGGCAGTGAGGCATCCGTCAGCTTGACGTTTTCTGCCAGACAATCAGCAGCAAAGAACAGGTTGCGGTGTAGCCACTGCTCGTAGGGCGCGTCATGCTCTAAAATCTGCTGCATGATTCGAGCCACCCGTTTCTTAGGCTGCTGGGCAATTAGCAGCAGAAGCACCTCTTCCCAATGAGGGGCGTGGAGATAGTCGCGAACGTGCTCTTCAACCACTTCAAAACCATCTTCTACCTGCCGATAGCGAATATCTTCGGCAGCCAGATATTCCTGAAAGGTCTTGTGCACAAAGGCGTAGCGGTCTTGTCCCTGCTCATTGAGCAAGCCGGTGCGGTTGCGGATAAAGTCTAGAAAGCGCTCGGCATCAGCGTTGGCCTCATAGCGCTTGCTGCCCGTTTCTTCGGCAATGAAGCAGCTAAGCTGCTCAATCAGTTCTTCCCGCTCAATCAGGGTGCCGCCTTCATTGTCGCCGACGCTGCCCTCACTATGAATCCAGTAGGCGAGTCGCTCCATCATGCGGCGCACAGCATCCCGTCTCAGATGCTGCAATGGCCACTGATAATCCATGTCTTTACCAGCGTCCCAGTTGGTCAGCAACGTCTCGACCGCGCGGTTATAGAGCTGATGGCGATCGCGCGGCAGATACGCTTCATAGCGATGAATTAATGCAATGATGGTCAGCAGCAGTGGATTTTTGGCTAGCACCTGGATGCGATCTCGCTCCGACAGAGCCTTTTTCAGCGTTTGCTGTCGTCGTTGTGATTCCTCGTCATCACGAAAGCGATTGTCATACCAGTTGGCGATAAACTCGTCGATCTTCGGCTGATCGAAGGGCAGCAGGTCGTGGTGAGGAAATTCTTCTGTGCGGAAATAGGCTTGTTTGTAGCCAGCGGGGCGCGAGGTAACAATGGCGGGATTATCGCGATAGGACTGTGCCTGCAAAAACACCTCAATTTGATTAACCACCTCGTCCCGTCGGGCCTCGTTTGCCACTTCATCCAGCCCGTCGAGCAAAATCAACGCATTGCCCGTCTCTAACCAATGCTCAAAGAAACCGGATGGTAATTCCTTAACCGATAGCTTCTCGGTCGTGAAGGCGCGGACGTAATCGAGCAGTCCCGTTTGGGGCGAGCGCATCCAATCGCGAATCCGGACCAAAATTGGCAAATAGCGGTTCTCATTACTTAAGCCGTCAACCGTTTGTCCCGTCGCCAGAGCAACGGCGAAGTGGCTCATCAGTGTCGTCTTACCTGACCCCGGTGCGCCTAGCAATACACAGCGCTGCGATCGGCTTTGCTTGAGCAACTCCGCCGCTGAAAACGTCTTGCCTCCCTGCTTCGTCAGCGATACCAGTTCTCGCTGCTCGGCCCGTAAAGCAGATTTTCGCGAACCACTCCTTAAAACAGTGGTTGATAAGTTAGTCGTAATGATGGACATATCCTCTACGTCAATGATCTCAGTAGCAGCTTCAGTTGCTAATATCATTTGCCCATGAGCTTCAGAAAGCACTTCTTGCTCTGTCGTATGCGAGTTATTTCGTGCTTTTACATCCGGCATCACAAAAATTTGCAGTAACTTTTCCGATTTGGTGTCTTCCTGCCCCGCCACTGGGATGCCGAGAAACTTCACGTCGTCATACCAGTTCGCCAACTGCTGCAAATAGCGCTGCCGTGCCAATTCGTACTTGATAAACAGCGCCGTCTTCTCAAAATATGTACAGCTGAAAATTGCCAGCCATTGTTGCAAACTGTCAGCCGTCAACTCAGTGCCTGTGTCACTCGCAATTTGTTCAAAATACTTCTGCAACAGCACCACATCGGGTTCTCCTTTGCCCATCAGCGGACGCTGTAGCTGCTCTACAACCCCTGCATTAGCGAACACCTGCTCCAAAAACTGCCGCTTTTGCTTGTCATTACAAGCTTTAAAGAGCAGTTCTGGCATCTCCAGCGTCTGCTCCCACGCTCGAACAGATACCAACCCAGCTTTAATAGCCCGCTCAATATCCGTATGCTGCAGTTTCGTCTGCACCTGATCTGTCGCCAGTGTCCAAGCCGTATCGGCAGCTTTGCCCAGCGCCCAGCCCGCCACAGGGGTCAGCAATTCCACAACCATAGTTGTTTAGTCACATGAGGTCTCGCCGCTATTATGGCAAGCAAACATTGCAGACGCATAGCTTGCTGGTGTGAAGCTTCATCGATTGCACCCCTAGCAAAGCAGTCCGCCACTCTAATGCCTTGTGCCGCTTCGCTATATCCAGGGGCCGCATGAGCAGTGCCGCCCTCTGCCACATAAATACGTCTAGACAGCGCGTCCCGCATTATGATTGCCTCCAGGTGACATCAGTCAAGCGCTCAGGCATGACGTCCCGATCAGATAAAAGGGAGATCGTCTTGCCCTCCCTCTCGACCGGGCACTCTCAGAACAAGCTGACGCTCTCGTCACACCGATCGCACGTGCAAAAAAGCTGAAGAAATCCCCCCATTGCCAAAGCTGCTCCTATGGTGAGAACGGACAGCAAGTGGAGCGGCGCGCAGCTCACTGAATTGGGGGTAGCGCTAGAGTGAACTTTGAGATATTAGGAGCGATCACCAATATTGAAGTGATCGCCGTTGGCAGTGCCATTCGCGAAGTCGAGCGCCTCCGCAAAGCCTATGGTGCAGGACGCTGGAGAAAGTTAAAGGGCATGGCCACTATCAGCTTCGAAGAGGGTTCAACCTGTCGGGCCGAACTGCACTGGTACGAGGCCCACGGCATCGGCAAAAAAGAGTTCAAAATCAAACGTTTGCTGGAGTAATGCAATGAAATTTGTCGTCTGCATCAACAATCAAGACTATCCTGCTTCCCTAGAAGTTCGGAAGCTCTACCCAGTACTCGAAGATTCGCAAGCCAGTCAACGCCAGCTGCTCCGCATCATTGACGAATCTGGCGAGGACTACCTGTACCCTGCCAGCTATTTTGCCGATATCGAAGTCCCTGAAAGCCTTCAGCAAGTATTCGCGACTGCAAATTAACGTTGCCGCCCACAATACCTCACCCCGCTTGCTCCACAGACCCTAAACCCTGAGCTTCAAAGGAGATCGCCCCAAACCACACCTCGCCCTTTCTCTCAACCGGGCAACCGAAGCAAACGCTAACGCTCTCGTCACACCGATCGCACGTGCAAAAAAGCTGAAGAAATCCCCCCATTGCCAAAGCTGCTCCTATGGTGAGAACGGACAGCAAATGGAGCGATCGCTTTATGGTGGGGTCAACAACGCGCGTGAACTGGACAGCCTTGCAAAACGGCTCCGATATTCGGGGCGTGGCGCTCACCGGCGTGCCCGATGAACCGGTGAATCTCAACACTGAAGTCGTCACCACGCTCAGCCAAGCATTCGTCACCTGGCTCGCTGCGAAACTTGATAAACCCGCAACTCAGCTCGTCATCGCCGTCGGGCGCGATAGTCGCCTCTCTGGGCCCACCCTGATGTCCGCCGCGATCGCGGGCATGGCCGCCTTAGGCAGTCGAGTGTATGACGTCGGCATGGCCTCCACCCCAGCGATGTTTATGAGCACAGTGCTGCCCGAATTTAGCTGCGACGGAGCAATTATGCTCACTGCCAGCCATCTGCCGTTTAACCGCAACGGCCTCAAGTTTTTTACGCGCCAGGGCGGGCTGGGCAAAGCCGATATTACCGCCATCTTGCAGCGAGCTGAGGCCGGTGAGACTTTCACCCCAGCCCCTACCGCTGGGGCGATCGAGACGCGCGACCTGATTGGAGCCTATGCCACTGGGCTGGTGCAGCAGATTCGCCAAGCGGTCAACCACCCCGACCACTTTGACCAGCCCCTGCAGGGTCTCAAAATTGTTGTCGATGCGGGCAATGGCGCGGGGGGCTTTTATGCCGACCAAGTGTTAGCGCCGCTGGGGGCCGACACCACCGGCAGTCAGTTTCTCGACCCCGATGGCACCTTTCCCAACCATGTGCCCAACCCCGAAAACGCCGAGGCGATGGCCGCCATTTGTCAGGCCGTGATCGCCCATCAGGCCGACTTTGGCATCATCTTTGACACCGACGTCGATCGCGGTGCCGCCGTCGATCATGAAGGTCGCGAACTCAACCGTAACCGCCTGATTGCCTTGATTTCCGCGATCGTGCTGCAGGCCCACCCCGGCTCCACCATTGTGACCGACTCGATCACCTCCGATGGCCTCACCCAGTTCATCGAAACCGAGCTGGGGGGCATTCACCATCGGTTTAAGCGCGGCTACAAAAACGTCATCAACGAGTCGATGCGATTGAATGAAGCGGGTCAGGAATCGTGGTTGGCGATCGAGACCTCTGGCCACGGCGCAATGAAAGAAAACTACTTCTTAGATGATGGCGCTTATCTGGTCAGCAAACTGCTGGCCGAACTGGCCAAAGCTCGACTGGCAGGCCAGCGGCTGACTGACCTCATCACCACCCTGCAGGAACCTCGGGAAAGTGGGGAGTTTCGTCTCAAGATTCAGGTGCCGGACTTCCAGACGCACGGGACGGCAGTAATCGAACAGTTACAAGCCTTTGTTACTACCCAAACCGACTGGACGGTGGTGCCCAAAAACTACGAGGGCATTCGCGTGGCTTGTCCGGCGGCAGCTGAAAACGGCTGGTTTTTACTGCGACTCTCGCTGCACGATCCGGTGTTGCCGCTCAATATCGAGTCGAACGTGGAGGGCGGCGTTGAGCAGATCAAGGCTCGCCTGCGCACGTTTTTCACTACTCTAGAGGGGTTGGATACGTCAGCTTTGGACTAGTCAAATGCGGCGCAAAAACACCCACAGCAATCGGAATGAAGAAGTCGGAAGTCAGAATCAAAAAGTTGATCCGAGGGTGATTTCAGGCATTGGGGAGTGACCGGCTCAAACTGCGGCTTGCTATACGTCAACTTTGTAGGTCAAATCAGTCACTTCATCCCCTGTCATGCCTCGAAAGCCCCAACAGTGGGGTGCTTGCTCTTTGATCATGATTTCGATGTCGATGGGCGCAATCGAGAGCTGACTTTCGATGGCTTGAAACAGGGCTTTGATCAGTTTCTTTTGGGTTTCGGGTTGACGGCCTGCCATCATATTGATCTCAATCACGGTATAGGCGCTGCTGCGATCGCTCGGGTAGTAAAAATCGTCAGCCTCCATCGGCACAAATCGATGCGATCGCTTACCTTCAGGGAGACCCAGCACCGATTGCAGACATTCCTGAATCACGTCAGACAGTTGAGCCTTAATGGGATTCAAGTTTTCCTTAATACCGTAGACAACGATCATGGTTTTCTGCGCTAGCGAAGTAGAGGGAGGACAGCGGCCATTCGGCAGAGCTAGAACACATCAACGGTCGGAAATTGGGCTTGTGCCTGCAGACAATCCCACAGATAAATGGTGAGCCCCAGATCCCCCGTCCACAGTGGGTAGCGCAATTGCCCATAGCGTTGTTGAGCAAGGCGATACTGCTCAACTGAATGCATGGCAAAAGCGCGGGCGCGATCGAGCCACAGTTCATCCCCGGTGCGGATAAACAACTTGAGAAACGCATAGCCATTGCCGTCAGTGCCATGACAGAGGTTAGAACCCTTTTTGAGCGGCCCGGCCCGCCAAGTCAGTTCGCCGCCCTTCAACAACAGGCGATTAAATGACTCATTGCCCTGGGGCAACGTGGCCAAGGCTGTCACCATCCCCGGGTGCGCCATGACAATACTGCATCAGGTTGAGCGCAGGCTTAGCATCGGCAGCCTTATAAACGGCGGGCCAGTTGGCCCCGTCATCTGACCTCAAGTTGTGCCCGCCCCTTCACCTTCGATCAAAACGGGCCGGGAATAGCTGGCGGGATGATCGCCCACCGTTGCACCGCCCGTGATCATGCCCTGCAGGCTCGGCTCAAAAAACGTGTAGGGAAAATGGGGCTCCGGACGGCTGACCTGATCAAGGCGCTGCCGTAGCTCGACAGGAATCTCAAAGTCCAACGCACCGAGATTATCTTGCAGCTGGTGTAGCTTGGTCGCACCGATAATCACCGCCGCCACCGCCGGACGATTCGCCACCCAGTTCAGCGCGACTTGCGCCATCGAGCGATCGAGCGCTTTGGCTACTGTTTCTAGCGCCGCCACGATCGCCCAATTCTTTTCGGTGAACTTGTTAAAGGCGGGGTTGCCGCTGTTCGCCAGCATCGCTAACCGACCCGAGCCTTCGCCCCCCGACTCCGACGGTTTGTATTTGCCTGAGAGCAGGCCACTCGCCAACGGCGACCAGGCCATGATGCTGGTACCGAGCTGCTGCGCCAAGGCTGTGTATTCAAATTCCAGATGGCGCTCAGCGAGGGAATATTCTAGCTGTACAGTGCTGATCGGTTCCCAATGGCCCTCGTGGGCCAGGGTCTGCGCCTGAGCCACATACCAGGCGGGCGCATCGGACAGAGCCACATAGCGCACCTTGCCCGATCGCACCAAATCATCCAGCGTCCGCATCACCTCTTCGGCGGGAGTGACTTGATCCCAGGTATGCAGCATGTAGACATCTATGTAGTCAGTGCCCAGCCGCTGCAGCGATCCTTCCACCGCGCGGAGGATGTTTTTGCGGCCATTGCCCCCGGCGTTGGGGTTGCCCGGCTCGGCGTTATAGCTAAATTTGGTGGTGATAATGACGCGATCACGGCGGCCGCTGTCCTGCACAAACTTGCCCAGCATCCGCTCGCTGTTGCCGTTGGTGTAGAGGTCAGCCGTATCAATAAAGTTGCCGCCCGCCTCCAAATAAGTATCAAAAATCTGGCGGGCATTAGCCTCATCAGCGCCCCAACCCCAATCATCGCCAAAGGTCATGGTGCCGAGGGCCAAGCGGCTCACTTTCAGTCCGGTGTTGCCCAGGGTGTAGTAATCCATCGGTATTCCTTACTGTGAATCAACTAAAAATCAACTCAACGGTGACTAAGCTGCGTGTCGGTGAAGCCGCTCGGAGGGCATCCCACTTGTTGGTTTCTAGCCCCGCTTGCGGGCAAGATGCCCGCCCTAAACGCACAGATCGATTGATTGGCAAGCCGATCTGCCAACTTAATTGTCTACTGCACTGCTGTCATCGAGATCAAAGGCCACGCTAAAAACAATCGGGTCGTAATACTCGCGAAATAGCTGAATTTGACCGTCCACCACGTGAAACAGTCCGCCATATTGCTGTTCGTAGAGTCGCCCAGTGGGCAGAATTTCGACCACGCCGCGCCACTCAGCAAACACCATAGTTGGATCGGCCATCGGATAAAACACCAGCTCGTTGGTGAAGTTGGCGCGGCCGCTGATCTCAGGCCAAGCCGCATAATGTCGAATGAGGTTTTCGCGTCCTTCTACCCGTTTGGGAAATCCTGCCGGTGAGAAGGGCATATCCTGCACGGCATCTTCCGCCCAGACAGCGGCAAAGGCATCCATGTCTTTCGTTTCCAAGCTGATGAGAAAGTCTCTCACCGCCTGCTCGGTTTGTTGCTGTTGCCGGTAGCCGACCGGCACCGTTGTGGCTTTTTCAGAGGCCAGGGTGACCAGCGTGCGATCGCCCACCTCATCCACTAAGTTGAAAGTCATGTGGGTAATTTGCCACTGGTCTGCCGATTTCATCAACCGGTATTCATACTGGCCGGTGACTTGCCAAAAGCCAGCCTCCAAGTGATGGTCAGCGATGACATCCGCTGTCGCCGTCGCCAGGTTGCCGGCCACCTCGACTTGGATGTTGGCAATATCGTGATAAGTCTGATCGAATCCCGGCAGCACGCTGGCCCAGGCCATCATAAAGCTTTCTGGCGTATAGGTTTGCACGTCGCCGCCCCAGAGGGACGTGTAATCGACCTGAATCTCGTCTGCGTAAAGCACTTCGATGCTGGCAAAATCGCCTTGATCGGCGAAGGTGGCGACGCTATTGATGATGACGGCGATCGCCGCCTCATCCACAGCCTGAGAGGATGCCGTCGAAGCTGAATTTTGGGCCAGCGGGATAGATGGGGCGCTGTGGGCCATGACCGGTATGGCCGCCGTGGCCAAGGACACCGCTAATGTGCCAGCAAACAGAGGTTTCATCACAAGCTCCTTGAGAGAAAAGTGGATTAAGGCATGTGGTTAAGCGAGCTGACCACCGGTCACATCCAGATCCATGCCATTGATAAAGGTCGCTTCCGCCGACGCCAGAAACATGACCGCCCGAGCCATTTCGTCGGTCGTCATAATGCGGGGCGTGACAAAATTTGGAGCCATTTGCTCATAGGTCAACCCCTGATACTCAAAGGAGCGCCGCAGCATCGGCGTATCCACCGCCAGCGGCGAAATGGAATTAATCCGAATGTTGTGCTTGGCATTGGCGGTCGCGGCTGCTTTGGTTAAGCCAATCACGCCATGTTTGCTGGCGTTGTAGTGGGGGGTATTGGCAAATCCACGATGACCCGCCACAGAAGCCATATTGATGATGATGCCGCTGCCCTGCTCAATCATCACGGGTAGCTCGTAGCGCATAGAGTAGAACACGCCATCCAGGTTGGTAGCCATCATGTCGCGATAGTTGTCGAGATCCATCTCCTGAATCTCCACCGGCGTCATAAAAATACCGGCATTGTTAAAGGCAATATCCAAGCGGCCATGCTGTTCCAGAGTGGCTTGCAGTAGTTGTTCCACCTGTTGTGGATCCCGCACGTCGGATTGAATGTAGGTGGCGTCTCCGCCCGCATCGCGTATTTGACTTTCTACCTGCTGCCCCAGTGGGGCGCGGCGGCCGTTAAAAACGACCTTCGCCCCTTCGCTAGCAAAGGCTTTGGCCGTGGTCTCACCGATGCCGGAGGTCGCTCCCGTAATCAACACGACCTGGTCGGCAAAGCGCCCGGCAGGGTTCGCAGCAATGGTTTCAGGGGCGGGTGGATTCAGCGTATTCGCGTCCGCTTGACCAGCAGAGACAGCGGCAGCAAGTCCGGCAGCGGCGAGGGAAGCGGTTACTAAGACGTTGCGGCGATTCATCATTGACATAGTGATAAAGCAGTTGAAAAAACGAGTTTTATCGATCGCAGTGGAACAGACAACAGGCCTGTAGAACTGATGCAGCGAATATGCAGCAGTCCTCAAATCCTCAAAACTCTAGGGCTGACTGGGACGCGCAGGCTAGGAAGATATTGCTATCTGGCTGACATAATTGCCGGGCGTAGTCCCCACCTGACGTTTGAAGTGGTAGCCAAAATGGCTTTGATCATAGAAACCCGTCATCGTCGCGACCGTCGCGATGGAGAGTCCCTGAGCTAGCAGTCGTCGGGCCTGGGCAATGCGCAGTTGGGTTTGGTACACACTGGGGGAGACGCCAACCGTTTTGCCAAACACGCGACAGAAGTGAAAGCGACTCAGACCGGCGATCGCCGCCAATTCTTCTAGAGAAATATCGCGAGCGTAGTGGGTATGCAGATAGTCACGGGCGCGCTCGACGGCGGCGGGGACTGAAGGAGTAGCGGCCATGGGCGATCGCGACTCGGCATGATGCCCAATCACATAGGTCAAAAAATCCCACAGCGCTGTATCGCGGGCGAGTTGCGCCGTCGGTTGGTGAATTACGGCTTGCAGAGTCAGATACAAGCGGTTGGCCGTGGGGTCAGTGATCACCGTCTCCGGAAAAAACGGCATGCCGGTCGGTTGAGGAGATACTTCAGCCGCCACCCGCTGTAGCCACTCCGGCGCGATATGGGCCATGCCAAAGTGGGCCGGTGCGGGCAGAAAGGTGCGATCGCTGGGCGCATGCACCTCACCCGAATGAATGATGCTCAAACGACCTTGGGGAATGACGTGACGTACCCCGCGATAGGCGTATTCCCCTTGGCAGTCAAAGCTCAGACCAAACTGATATTCGGCATGGGCGTGTTTCGGCAGGGGTTCGACGGCACCGGGGGTATAGGCATAGTGCTCTAGCAGCACACCGTCCGCTTCCCAAACTTCAACCGAAATTTTGGCGGCTGTTGTCGGCATCACGCACACCGTTAGCGCAAGGAGTTATCAAAAGGGGCGAAGAGCGCCGCTACCACTTTTCTGCACACACTTAACATATCGCGAGCCGCAGCCAGGTTTGGACACTTGCAACCACCGGATCGCTGGCGGCAAGCCCCTTCCCTGCCCCTTGAACCCGGCACTTTCTACCCTTTGCCGTAGCATCTATTCGCTGTTACCGTTGCGGCACAAGTATACAGCATCGCTCAAGTTGCCCCCGCCTCTCCTTGATAGAGCAAGCCGCAGTTTGATTAGGCCACCTCCAATGCCTGAAATCCTTACTTGATAGGCTTTTCAATTCTGACTGCCGACTTCTTCATTCCGCATTCTGCTATATCAAACAGCTGGCCAGCCAGCAATACTCAAAAGGTTGAGGATGAGTCAAGTCAAGCGATCGCTCACATCACTCTGAGTTTGGCGATCACAGGGCGGTGGTCAGAGACACCGGCAGGCGGTGTTGCCACCTGATCAACGCTGACACTTTGACTCACAAAAATATGATCGATGGGAATTTTGAGCATGTTTTTGGCCTGATCCAGGGGAGACAGAGATCGCCCCACATCGTTGTAAAACCAGGTCGGATGCAGTCCATGTCCCAAATTCACGCTGCGAAGGCTTGACTGCTGGATGAAGTCGCGAAAATAAATTGACCAAGAAACGAGATTGAAATCGCCCATGATCACAGTTGGCAACTGTTGCTGTTGCTGCGCTCCGTAGGCGGCCAGTGCGGCCATGGCCTCATTGCGGTGAATGAAGTTGTACATCGAGACTGGCGCTAGGGGATGAGCGATGACCACCCGAATGGCTTTACCGTTCACATCCACCACTGCGAAAAGACTGTGATAGAGCGTGTCCAAATTTTCCGTCGTCGCTTCGGCGATCGGGTAGCGGCTAAACAAACTCAGCCCACCCCCCGTAGACCGATAGTAATGGGGATACAGGTCTTGCACGTTGTCGCGCAGTTCGGTGGCCTGCTCTTTAAAGGGTTCCACCAGCCCAAAGACATCGACGGGGTGCGATCGCACCAGCGCCGTCACGGCGGCGGTATCCCAAAGCTGGTAGTTGACGTTGTAAGTCATCACCGTCAGGGGAATGCCACCGGTTCTCGCATCTCGCAGCCTGGGGACGTACCAACTGCCAAGGGTGCTGGCATAAAGCCCTAAAGCCAGCGCCAACACCACCATCAGCTGGCGGCGACGCCGTCCCATTTTGAATAGCATCAAGGCCAATAACAACACCAGGGTCAACAGGGCAAACCAGAGGTAGCCCGCACCGATGATCTCAAAGAGCCATAGCTTGTACCACCCACCTGGCGTGAAGCTCAATAGCAGAAGGGTCAGTGCGATCGGCCAGAGCAATAAACTGAGGAACATGCCATCTCTCCTCTGAAATTTTCCGCCCACCAACCCTCTTCAATGAAAGGTGTTCCGATTCCTGACTTGTGATTGTCACTGGGGGCGATCGGCAAGAAGACACACTCCTCAATCTACCCATCGACCTTGAAAGCGCAGGGGAGCCGAGGGGCAGAAGAGCCAGATCTGTAGCCTTATTTCAGAGAATTGCCCTGAAAATAACCCCGCGTAGGGTGGGTCAATTCCCTCACAGTCGCTCAAAACTCTCCACCGGTTAGCGGTCTGGCCCACCACCCCAAACCCGCAACGGACAACCGCCTTTTCATCGTTTGGAGTGGCGCGCCAGCGTCATCGGCCATTGTTCTAAAAATAGAGTGCCAAGCTCCCCGGTTTCTATCGGAGAATTAGCCACTGACAAGTCATCACGAAGAAACCGGGGATCTGACGCCCCATTTTTATGATTTGGGGGTGTCGCCACCGCGTCGTGGACGATTGAGATAACGCCCAAAGACTTGCTCAGCAGCATTTGTAATGCCGATTGTCCGGGTTTAGTACTGCCCAACCCGGACTGGCAATGGAGTGCTCGGTGCCGAAATCGTGTCAGAAGCAGCGCCTAGCCAACCGCCTCGGTGGCCGTGGGCGGCTCGACCTTGGCATCCTTTGATTGGCGAGTGAGCAGATAAATCAATGGCCCAAATGAGCCCGTTGCCAGCGCGATCACAATCCAAAGCCAGGGATTACGCCTGTTTGAGTTGGCGTCCTGCGAGATCTACACCATGACGAGGCTCAAGGCGAGCACTAAGTCGGCAAAGACTTGACCGGCCCCAAAACTCTGAAAGTGCGGCGCGAGGATGCCCCAATAGCCATGCTGCCAAAGCGCGATCGCGCTGAGGGCTCCGAACAGAATGAGCGTGAAAATGAGTAAGCTGCGTTGCATGAATAAACCTCTCAACGAATGGTAGGTTCAGTATTGAGCGTCCAGGTTATGCCCGCAATTACCTCTAAGGTAATGAAATGGGCGATCGCGCCCCGTTCCATTCAGCAGATTCCCATGTCTCGTGAGACTTTGACCGACACGCTAAAACAGGTGCGTAAAGCCCAACGGCTAAGTCAGCTAGAGCTGTCGCTTCGCCTCGGGGTCTCGCAGCGGCACATCAGCTTTGTCGAAAGCGGTCGCGCCCAGCCCAGCCGCGAGCTGTTGCTAGCGTGGCTGCAAGCGTTGGAAGCACCGCTAGTCGTGCGCAATGAAGCGCTGCTGCAGGCGGGCTATGCCCCGGTTTATGGCACCGCGCAATTAGAAGATCCGGCACTGGCACAGGTCAACGAGGCGCTGCAGCAACTGTTATTTGCCCACGACCCCATGCCGGCATTGGTCATCGACGCGCAGTGGAATTTGCTGCGCCTCAATCGCGGCGGGCAGTGGCTGGCGGCCACGTTGATGCCGTGGGCAGCAGCGCTTGAGAACACTGCGCCGGTTAACTTGCTCGATCTATTGGCGCATCCCGAGGGCTTCACAAAACCCATCGTCAACCTAGCCGAAGTCGGGCCAGCCATGTTGGCCTACCTGCGGCAAGAGGCCTCAGTGCAACCCGCGATCGCCCCTAAAGTCGAGGCTCTCGCCGCCCTATTGCGCGATCGTCTCGGCGGGCAAAGTCTACAGGCCAACGGGTCGCGTCCCACCGCGCCAGTACTGACAACCCGCTACGCGACTCAGTATGGTGAGCTGGCGTTTTTAAGCATGTTCACCACCTTTGGCACCCCGCAAGATATCACGCTGGCATCATTGCGGGTAGAGCATCTATTCGCCGCTGATGAAGCAACTCATGCCATCCTCAAGGCTCACGTTCAATAAGTTGATTGGCGACCTTGACCCGAATTTTTTGTGGGCTCGGAAAGACTTTGATCCGATAATTTTGAAGGCTGGTGAATTCGATTCTCGCCAGCTTTGATGGCCGTTTAAGTCCCTGGTATTTTCTGGTTTTGCGCAGCTAACACAGCCGTTTTCTCAATCCGTTTGGTACGGATGGCAGGCTGCTTAGCGAGCTTAATCCACCGCAAGATGTTGCGCTTGCTCGCATCAGGAAAGGCTTCGAAATAATCGGCAGCCCCAGCATGAGCGGCTAACGCGGCGACCAAATCATCGGGCTTGAGGAGAGCATCCACATCGTCCATAAAATTCCACAGGCCGCTGCGCTTGCCGTCCTCAACGGCTTTGCGACCGGCAGGATGCATACGTCCCGCTTGCTCCAGCTTGGCCACTCGATCTTTGTAAGTTTTGGCCCAGTGCTGCGTTTGGCGCGGGGCAATGAGCTGCATCGTGCGGTCGGCATCTAGCTTACGTCGGATGCCATCGATCCACCCAAAACACAACACCTCATCCAAAATTTCTTGCGTTGAGACGTATTTATTGCCGGTGTGCTTTTTGTAGGTGACGAGCCAAACGCTCTCAGGCTGGGTGTGGTTGGCCTCTAGCCAATCGCGCAGCTCTTGGGCGGAGGTCACCTCGACTTTCTCAAAATTTTCGGTCTTCGTCATAAAATTCTCGACGCTGGCTTAGGTTAGTGGCGATCGCCTCCGGTTGGGAGACACCCAGAGACGGCTTCCTCAAAACTGCTTCTCTTCCAGCTGCGTGCCGTCAGCTTGCACCACGACATAGCGGTAATTGCGATCGGCCACCTGCCAATAGCGTTGTAGGCGATCCTCGTCAAAATTCTCGGGCACGTTGATTTCAAAGTAGCCGTGTTCTGGCACCCAAGCAATCCACCAATTGAAATTCTCGTAGCCGACTGATTCCCAAAATCCCAGCCGCACCGCTAGCTCATCCTCAGCCGCGATCGCGAAATTGACCTGTCGCCAGCTGGGCTGACCGGCGTTGCGCAATTCGCTGGGGAGCAAGTCCCTCGGCAAATCGCGACCTTGACTATTGTAATACCAGCTAAATCGCGCCTGTTCAGTCAGCAGATGATTGCGGGTACAGCCGTCATAAGCCGCTGAGATCAAGCGGCCATCGCTGGCAACAACTTCGTAAGGTGACGGCCCAATGCCCGGCTCAGTAAATTTTTGCTCGTATTCTTCTGGCGTCAGATAGGTCTGAAAGTCAACCTCGATCAGGGTGTTCAACACCTGCACTTTTTGCGACCCGTTCAGCGATTCAAAAGCATCGGTCAGCAAAACGCGATTGCCCACCATCTGGCCAAACACCTGAGCATCGCCCCAGACATGAGTTGGCTGACTCTGCAGCTGCTGAAAATGCTCGCTCATCACCGGCTCATGCCATTCCACACTGCCCGTGGTACCGGCACAGTTGGCCCCAGCTGGTGCGGCGACAATCCAGGTAATGAGTCCCAGACTCCACAGGCATTGATGCGATCGCGGGTTCACTAATTTGACCTATATGTGACAGTTTTCAACCACTATTCTAGGCACTCGATTTTGTATCGGTCGATGCTTATGCCACTTTGCATTTTCTCTAAGAAGTGCTTACCAGAAAACAGTGAGGCATTCATTTACCTCACCATGATCCGGATCATGGTGAGGTAAATGAATGCCTGATTTGATCCCTCTACTGAATCGCCAAACAGCCTCTAAGCATTCACCTCGCCAATATACGTGTTGAGTCCCAAGGCAGTTTCCACCAAAGCGCCGTCGATTTCGACTGATCGATACTGGGCAATGGCTTCTTCAATGGCAACATTCACAACTCGGCGATTTTGCCACGCGACCATGCGACCATATTTTTCCTCGGCTACGAGGTCGAGGGCAGCCACACCAAACGCGGCACCGAGCAATCGATCTAGAGCAGAAGGCGTCCCCCCCCGCTGAAGATGTCCCAAAATTGCCACCCGGGTTTCAATGCACGTTCGGCTCGCAATTTCGTTGCCGATATATTGACCAATGCCGCCATACAAAGACTGGCCGAGACTATTGGTACATTTAACGGGGTCTCCCGCCTCCGTTTTCAAGGCTTCAGCAACGACTACAATGCTGAAATTATGTCCTCGGGCCTTGCGTTCTAAGAGCTTTTTGCACACGTTATCCATCGAGTAAGGAATCTCAGGAATCAGAATTACGTGAGCCCCCCCGGCAATTCCAGCACTGATGGCGATATGTCCGGCATCGCGACCCATCACCTCTAAAACCATCACCCGACTGTGGCTAATCGCCGTATAAGTGAGGCGATCGAGCGATTCCACGGCGATACTCAGAGCCGTATGAAACCCAATTGAATGCTCTGTCGTGCCAACGTCGTTATCAATGGTTTTGGGAACGCCAACTAAGTTCCAATTACCCTGGGTTGCGAGTTTATTGAGAATCGCCAGGCTGCCATCTCCCCCAATGCCAATTAGAGCATCCAAGCCCAGCAGGTGATAGCCTTCAATCACTTCTTCTGATCGGTCGACTACCGTACCATCCGGCATCGGATAGGCAAAGGGATTGTTTTTATTGATGGTGCCTAAAATAGTGCCGCCATACCGCAAAATCCCCGACACTCGCTTGACATCTAAGACTTCCGCTGCCACAGGACGACTCAATAAGCCCATCGTGGCATCTTGTATGCCGTAAATTTCGAAACCGTAATCACGGGCATGACGGACGACAGCACGGGTCACTGCGTTCAATCCGCCACAGTCTCCGCCACTCGTTAAAATCCCCACACGTTTGCGTCGTGACATGAAATAAATGCATCCAATTCATTTTCATTTGCGTTTTTCATTCTCTACTCGCAGTTTGCACCTATCAACGGGTGCGAAATCAATTGCAACCAAGCTGAGACAACCCCCAAAATAAGGTCAGCCAGTTCAATCGCAGCATTAATCAGAAGAGCTGTTGGGAAATAACAGACAATTGGGGTGAACGCCGTGAAGTCTTCCGTTTTTAGTAAGTGCTTAGGCAGCCATCAGGTAAAAGTTCCATAAGCCAGCCGCTGTCAGCATCAAATGGTCATCAAAATCTTTCAGCCGGTTGCGATAAACGGCACTGACCGCCCCATAGCGCTTGATGCCAGCAAAGGCGTTTTCGCACACCACTCGCGATTGACTTAACACTCGATTTTCAGCCTCCTGCTCAGCCGTGAGTTCTCCACCTCGGGGTTTCTTATGGGGCAATCGCAGATTGTCATACTGCTTTTGCACCCCTTGAAAGCCCGAGTCCAACTCAATGGGAATCTCATCCGGGATGCCCCCGATGATGTCCTCCTCGTCATGAAATTTCTTGTCATGAAGCTTACCTTCTCGGGCACGGCTCAACACCAGCACCCGCTTATCACCATTCACCGCCGCTAGGTGCTTCCGGGTATGGCGACGCTTTTTGCCCGAGTAGTTCAGTTGCTGTTGCTCGGGGTCTTGAGGGCGCTGAATCGGGCGTTCGGTGCCATCAATCATCACCCGTTTGACCTCAGGAAAACGAACGACAAAGTCCTCGAGGCTGCGCAGTTGTCTCTCGGGCAAGGCCAGTTTCTCGCCCAAAGCGGTTTCTAGAATCGGTTGTAGACGATGCATCCAGTAGTGCGCTTGGGCTCTATCGAAGTCGAACAACAGTCCGGCTAAGTCGAAAGTGGGGTAACACTTGAAGTAAAACAGGATGAAGAACAACTTATGCTGGGCCTGACGCAGCCGTGCTTTGCGGCCAGCACCGGGGGCACGCTGACGTTGGCGCTGAGGCACGCTCTGCTCATAGACTTCGCTGAAGGTCGGCAGCAAGGCATCAAACGCCTGACGGTTCAAGCCTGTGAGGGCTCGCAGCAGTCGATTTTGGTTGAGTGCTCGTTCAATATTCAACATCGCCTAGCTTCGTCAATTCTGCCTTGATTATCCCCTATTTCCCAACACGTCTAGAGATCACGATCGCGCAAAGACATGAGGTTGGATGCTCACCCCAGGCAAGGGCGATCGTCCCCCTCATTCACGCATCATCCTTAGCATGATGGGATATAGCGGAATGCGGAATGCGGAGGTCGGAATGCGGAATCGAGAAGCTTGTCAAATCACAACTTCAGCAACTCAACCGGCAATCGGCAGACGAATGCAAAACTCAGTCCCCTCACCTAATGCGGACTGCACCGTCAGGGTGCCACCATGTTTCTCTTCCACAATTTGGTGGGCGATCGCCAAGCCTAATCCGGTGCCCTGTCCAACACCCTTCGTGGTGAATAAGTGGTCAAAGATTTTAGCTTGCACCGCTTCAGACATGCCTTGACCATTGTCGCCAATCGATATCTGCATCTGCTGCTGAAGGATGGCGGTGCGAATGGTAATTTGCTGAGGATGCGCTTTGAGTTCTGCCAGCGATCGCGTTTGCGCCATTTCATCAAACACATCGATCGCGTTGGCCAAGATGTTCATAAACACCTGGTTGAGTTGTCCAGGAAAACAGTCAATTTCGGGAACGTCCCCATAGTCTCGCAGCACTTCAATGGTGGGGCGATGTTCGTTCGCCTTGAGCCGATACTTCAAAATTAGCAGCGTGCTATCTAATCCTTCGTGCAAATTAGCAGAGACTTTGTGTTCGGCATCAGCACGGGAGAAAGTCCGTAGGCTAGTGCTGATCAATTTAATCCGATCGGTCGCTCCCTGCATCGAATCCAGTAATTTTGGCAAATCTGCACTCAAAAACTCCAGATCAATGTCTTCCGCATGTGCTTGTACAGGAGCCGCAGGTTCAGGATGATTTTGCTGATAGCAAGCGATGTGTCCCAGCAAATCTTGCACATACTCGGTGGCATTATGGATGCTGCCATTAAGAAATCCCACGGGGTTGTTAATTTCGTGAGCAACCCCTGCCACCAGGTTGCCAAGGGAGGCCATCTTTTCGCCCTGAACCATTTTCAGATTGAGCTGTTGTAGGTCGACATCGGCTTGGTGCCGTTCAATCGCAATGCGGGCCAGATAGGTGGCTGCTTCCATCAGCTGGCGATCGTGCAGGCTGAATTCACCAGGTTCCGGTTGATACATGGCTAGGGTAGCCAGAACCTGCTCGTCGGCCCCTAGAATCGGCGTTGAGGCACAGGCCCGCAACCCAAATTCTAAGGCAACCTGATAATTGGCCCAGAGGGGATCGGTGGCGATGTCGTTAACGGTGACAGACGCCTTACAGTAGGCCGCCGTCCCACAGGAGCCGACCTGAGGGCCAATGTGGATGCCGTCGATCAGGGTATTGTAAGCGGCGGGCAAACTGGGGGCGGCGAGGCTGTGTAATTGTTCGCCCTCTAGCCGCAAAAATGAGCAATAAGCCGGGTGATGGCTTTGGCTTTCGACATACCTTGCGGTCTCTTCTAAGATCTGACCTAAAGGCAGACCCTGGGCAATTAAAGACAAAATCCGCTGTTGCCCATCGGAGAGCGCGACCACCTTGGCTAAATCTTCAGACTTGCGTTGAGCCTCGTGCAGCGATCGCTCTAGCTCTTGGTAAAGTACAGAATTTTGAATGGAAATCGCCGCTTGGGCACATAGAAGGTTCAATAGTTCGACGCGATCGCGCGTGAATGCCCCGACAGTGAGCTGGTTTTCTAAATACAAAATGGCGATGAGCTTACCCTGTTGCAGGATGGGAGTACACAGCAGACTCTTGGGCTGATGTTGAGTGACGTAGGCATCACTGGCCAGGGTGGGGTGGGCAATGGCATCCATAATCACCACGGGCTGTAAACAGTTTTTGACCGTGTTAATCAAAGCCTGGGGCACTGCGCCGCTTTGGGATAACGCCACAGACTCCACCTGCGTGGGCTGATCAACGGTGGCAATGGCCTCAACAAACCACTCTTGCTCACGCGGCATGAGTAAGCAACCCTTGTCTGACCCAGCGGTTTCCAGCACAATACGCAGCAAGGCGGCTAAAAGCTTATCGAGCTGAATTTCGCTCGACAGGATCTGGGAAGTCCGCAACACCGTAGTCAAGTCCAGAGCCGCAGAAATACTGGTGCTACCAGAAGTCGAGGATTGCGTGTCAGATGCGGGTGACATGTCGAAAGCTTCAGCCGCAAACACAGTTTCTGTTGTGGACACAGACGGCTGCTGCGAGTGCATCATGGGCGCGAGCAAGTGGGGATAACGATGCTCTAAATCTTTGACTTTGGCCGTGGCGCCCCATTGGGCGTAACCGTAGTAGGCCTTGGTGAGGTAATCTTGGGCGATTTTTTCTTTGCCCCACGCCAAGTAGAATCTAGCGGCCAGTTCATTGGCCAGCGCTTCTTCCTGGAGATAGCCGTTGGCTTTAGCGCCAGCAATGGCGCGATCGTAGAGTTCAAGGGCATCGGCTTTACTGCCCGCAACCCGATGATATTCGGCTTCGACCAAATCAAACCGGTGTTGATGATTGCACGGAGAACTCTGCGCCCAAGATTGTAAGGCAGCACGATTATGGCTGATCCGTTGCGAGTGAGTCGTCGGCTCCTGGGGCAGCAATTCCGCATGGGTGCCTAGAATTGTGAGGGACTCATAGAAATAAAAGGTGGGAACGATAAACATCCCAGCCAACGAAGCTTCATGCAGTCTGGCTTGTTCGGCAGCTGTTAAAGCGTGTGAAATATTGCCAAACAGATAGTTGAGAATCACCTTATTGCAATAGAAATGGTAAAGTCCAGTCCAATCATTTGCCGTCGCTAATTGAGGAACGACTTCTTGCTCATTAAACGCCTCACCGACAAGAAGAGAAGGATCATCGGTTGGGTAACGCAAGTTTAAAGTCACCTGCCAATAGATCTGACAGTACCTGAGGGCAGTGACTTGATTTAGCTGCGCAAGAACATGGCAATAGGCTTGCACATGAGGCTCTAACTGCATCAGTGACTGCCCCGTAAAATAAGAGCCCAAGCAAATCACTTGAGCACTATAGCCCGCATACTCTAAATCACCAATCGCTAAAGCCGCATGATGGCTTTCTTGTATTAACGGAATGCTTTCTTGAAAATGAAACTTCCAGTGATAGAGATGAGAGCCCACAACCAACTTCGTTTTAGCCTCGATCTCTGGCTCAGAAGACTCTTCCAAAAGCTTAAGGGCTAGTTCACCCACTTGACTGACTGTCTCAATCTCTTTTGCCAAGTTCACTAGGAGAATGCCATAGCAGGCATAGGCATAGGGGGATGAGGGGGCATTTCCATATTGCAGAGACCACTGAACCATTTTCAAAATAATCAGTGGAAACAATGTTTGGTCTGCGATATAGGCAGTCGCGATAATACTCAACAACAGACGCATGACCGCTAGAGACTGGGTGTCAGTCATCTTTGGCAAAGCCGCAATTTCTTCTGCAGTAAATCGTGAAAAATATTTTTGCGTATCTTTTAATTCTTGCTGAATATCCTCTAATAAAATCTCATCTGGGAAAATTACGTCATATTTTTTCAATGCTTCTTTGGCGACTTCCAAAGCTTCAATTAGACGATTTTGTGCAGTGTAAGCCTGGATTTTGATGATATTAACATTGAGTCGATCGAGATCACTTTTGGCATGATCTAAAATAATTTCAAAATATTGCTCAAAGACTTGATTTTCACCACATAAGTAGGCAGATTCCGTAGCCAATTCGTGAAGTTGTAAAGCTAATTGATAATTAGTCTCCCAGTCATCATCTTGCAGCAATTGAATCCCGGCATGGCAGTACTTTAATGCAGCAGCATAGGATGTGGAGACCTTAGCTTTAAGGCCACCCTTTAAGTTGAGGTTAGCTAATGCTTGCTTTTCGATGGAGTCTGTGATTTTGCCAGCACCGGCATTCAATTGGCTGAGCAGATCAAAGATATGGCCCTCCAACGCCTCATCTGGAATGCTGTTTCGAAGGAGTTGTCCGATTTGGTAGTGGGTTGCCTGCTTGTGGTCGTCAGGAATCAGGGAATAGGCCGCTTGCTGAATGCGATCGTGTAAAAATCGATAGGCTGGATTAACCGTATTCTCGCCCTCAGACTGGTCGCTACCCTGAAAGAACTTATAGACCTGGCTGGTCGGTAAAATTAAGCCTTCTTGCAAGGCTTTCCACAATGCTCTAGCGACATTAGCCGAGGATTGTTCTGACACAATCACCAGGGTATTCAAGTCAAATTGGTTACCAATACAAGCAGCGAGTTTTAAGATCTGCTGCGTCTCAGCGGGCAATTTCTGCAGCTGCACCGCCATCAACTCCATCACATCATCGGTGAGGGCAAGCGCGGTTACCTGGGCGATGTCACATTCCCAATGGCGGCGATCGCCGTTAAACGTGATCTGCCCGTCTTCATGCAACGCTTTGAGAAACTGGGTGGTAAAAAAGGGATTGCCTTGCGCTTTTCGATTCACGAGTTGCGTCAAGGGTTGAGCCAGTTCCATCGAACAATTCAACGTGTCAGCAACGAGATGATTAGTATCGTCAGACTCCAGCGGCGCGAGGGTAATGGTATTGACAATGAGATTGACTTTTTCTAACGCCTGCACCGCCATCATCAACGGGTGAACGGGCGAAACTTCATTGTCTCGATAGGCTCCCAGGATCAGCAGATAACCATTGTCATTCATTAACAGTTGCATCAGCTGCAGGGAGGCCGCATCGGCCCACTGCAAGTCATCTAGAAACAGCACCAACGGGTGTTCTTGGGTCGTAAAAACCTCGATAAATTGTTGAAATAGCGAATTAAACCGATGCTGTGCTGCGCTGCCTGAAAGTTGGGGCGCGGGCGATTGTGGGCCAATAATCTGCTCTAAGGTGGGCATCACCTCAATCAAAACCTGCCCACTTTCACCCACCACTTCCAGGATTTTGGCTTTCCAGCATTGGAGCTGGTCATCTGACTCTGAGAGTAATTGCCCCATTAAATCTTGCAGGGCTTGTACAAAAGCCGAGAGCGGAATATTGCGATTAAACTGATCAAATTTGCCTTTGATGAAGTAGCCGCGCTGGCGCACAATCGGCCTGTGCACTTCATTCACCACGGCGGTTTTACCAATACCCGAGAAGCCCGCCACCAGCATGAGTTCAGAGGCCCCGTCGGCAACCCGGTCAAAGGCATCGAGCAAGGTTTGCACTTCGGCTTGGCGACCATAGAGTTTTTCGGGAATCAAGAAGCGATCGCTTAAATCCCGCTGGCCCAATTCAACGTCTGGAATTTTTCCCATAGCCTGCCATTGGGTGAGACAGTGCTCTAAATCATGTTTGAGCCCGAGAGCGCTTTGATAGCGATCTTCAGCATTTTTGGCCATGAGCTTAGCAACGATCGCCGCTACCGGGGCGGGCACCTCAGGATTAACCTGAGCCACGGGGACTGGCAGTTTGGCCAAATGGCAATGCATCAATTCCAAGGGATCTTGAGATCGGAATGGCAACCGGCCGGTGAGTAGCTGATAAAGCGTGACGCCCAGAGAGTAGAAATCGGCCCGATAGTCGATGCCGCGATTCATCCGCCCGGTTTGTTCGGGAGCCAGATAGGCCAGGGTGCCTTCGAGCACGTTAGGACTTTGGATCTCCTGCGTTTCCTTGGGTAGCAGGGAGGCAATGCTGAAATCGATCAGCTTGACTTCTTGAGACTCAGGATGAATCAGCAGGTTGGCCGGTTTGATATCTTTATGAATCACCTGATGCTGAGCGAGGCCATGCAAAATCGTGGCGATTTGCTGAGCAATCTTGAGTATTTGCGTCAGCTCTAACGATTGCTGCTGGCTATATTGGCTGAGGGCAATGCCGCCCCAGTCTTCCATGACTAAGGCATTGCCGCTGCCCAGCGGTTCCAGGCTCAAAGGCTGGACAATCCCCGCAATGGGCAAATTTTTGGCAATCACATATTGATTGCGAACCTGCACCAACTCGCTGAAACTCGGATAGTCGCGCTGCAAAACCTTGATAATCACTGGACGCTGCTGCGCTGTCTGCACTGCCCGATAGCCTGCCGTTCGCGATCCCGTATAAATTTGTTCGACGAGGGTATAGCCAGAAATTGTCGGGAATAACGTCTGGGGAAGGCTGGCAGAAAGTGTCATAGATTTAGATTGGCAACAGGATCCAAAATGAGGAGCATGCCTTTAATATTCCCCAGGGGTTTAAGCGATCGCACGTCACAACGACAGCGAGTTCGCCGCATTACCCCCAACAGCGACAGCCAAATCGGGGCATTCAAGTCCCGTCAAGGCATTGTTGAGCGCGTCCGTTGAGCGCGTCTGATCACCGTTCTTGGTTGCCGCTGCTCTCCGTGGGGATCAAAGCCCTGTGCCAATGCCTGTGTGGAGGGCAGTGGGCAACACGGGCAACTTATGGATACCGGGAGTAGGTGCTGCGGCCGGGGATTCAGTGATGAGACTTCTCTCTATCCGCGATGCGATCGCTTGACAGTTCCAGCCGGTTTAACCAGTGTTGATGAACAGTTGGCGCTTTTACTAGATACTCTGGTAAGACACGTCAATACCAAAACGGCATGACTTCACCTGTATTATGCTCGGGAAATGTCGTGATTAAGCCGGTTCATCTAACCAGATTGACTTGTCATTCAACGGCTCAGTAGGCAGGCTTAATGATTTGTAGGATGGGTAGAGCCTCCCAGTCAATAGCCCTCTGGGCATAGCTGTGCTCAGGTTCTGCTAGCGCGTTAGCGTCACCCATGCGAACGTTAGATAATTGCCTTTGGCAAGGCTGCGCCAACGTTTCTCAATCGCCACCGACGTCTACTCAAGTTTAATTGCGTCTCCGACTTACCCGCCAACCTCAATGAGTGCTTCTGCGATTTTTACCCCGTTCAACTTCGTGACGACCAAACCCATGAGTGCTGACGATTTTCTGCCAGAGGGTAACCCACGATAAACCACCGCTTTGCAGAAGATGCTCGCGCAATGCGAGATTTGGGTAAAACAGGGGCAAGGAACCGCTGCCGTTTGGCAGCAGCAGAGTTACTGCTTGGCGCGGCTAAAGCGGTATGACGAGGCCATTGCGAGTTATCAAAAAGCGCTGCGTCTAGAGCCGGATGATCCCAAGGTTTGGTGTAATTTCGGCAGTACCTTAGCGGCGGCAGGCCATCGACGTGAGGCCGTGCACGCCTATGATCGAGCACTCGATTTGGCCCCTACATATACCAATGTGTGGCGACGGCGGGCCAAGGTGCTGTACCACTGTCAAGAGTTTGGTCAAGCGATCGAAAGTTATGATCATGCGCTGGCCTTAGCGCCTACGGAGGCTCGACTGTGGTACGGCAAAGGTCTGGCCACCTATCAGTTAGGACAGCTCGAACAAGCGATCTCCCACTTCAAAACGGCGATCGCCCATGCGCCTAACGAGCTAGAAGCCTATCTGTCTTTGGCCTATGTGTTGATTGATCGCGGCCAAAAAAGTCAAGCATTAGCTTATCTGCAGCCCTGGATCACCCAAGGCCATGAAGATGTCCGCCTGTTGAACTGCTATGCCTATTTGCTACAACAGCGAGGCGAGAGCGACAGGGCTCTCCAATATCTCGAAAAAGCCAGTCAGTCAGGGGCAGAGACGGCTGAAATCTGGTTTCATAAAGGTCTGATTATGACGCGCTTAGGCCGCTACGCAGAAGCCCATGATGCGTTTAGAGTTTCGCTGAGTCTGCAAGCCGATCATACCGATAGTTGGCTCGCCCTAGGCATGATATTGCGTAAGCTAGCTGCGCCAGAAGAAGCGATCGCGGCCTTCGACAAGGCTCTAGCCCTATCTCCCAGCCACCCATTGGCCTTTTTTCATCAAGCCGCCTGCTACGCCATTTTGGGCAGAAATGATTGGGCCTTAGAACATCTCAGGCGCGCCCTTTCCTTAGACGCTGAAACCTATTGGCCCAAAGCTCAAAGAGATCCGATCTTAAGGCCGTTGCAGCTGAAGTCAGCAAGCCGTGAGCAGCTCCGGCTATCAGAATAGGTGCATCAAGAGGTCGAGAGGGGGGAGTTGCCGATGCGTAATCGAGCCAGGCGATCGTAGAATTTGATGTAGCGCAGCGAAATCGAGATTCCCAGCAACTGGAGCTTTTGCGTCCCTGTGATGCCCTGACTCGACAAAATATAGGGCGCTGACCGAAACGGTAACAACAGGTCAGCCGCCAAGCCACCAAAAAATCGGGTTTTAGCGAATAGCTGCTTTTGCATCAAAATATAGTGACCGTCAACCACGCGCTTAGTCTTCTTGCGTAAGGCTGCAAACGACGACCGCGCCGGATGATCAATGCGAGCCGCTTCGGCATACACCAAAACAAAACCGGCAGCGTGAACGCGTTTCCCCCACTCAACGTCACCACCCGACTTCATTTCAGCCGCAAACAGCCCCACCTGGTCAAACACATGCCGATAGGTAAAAACGTTGGCAGTGGCACCATAGTGGTCATTTTCGAGATACTGCTTTTGCGGAAAGGCAAACAGCTGGTCGTACAACTCACAGGCTGTCGGGGAAGCCGGATCTTGGACAAAGACGCGAATGCTCCCTGCCACTAAACCACAGTTTTCTACACTAAGCAGATGCTGAACGCCCTGCTCAAGCCAGTCTTCAGCCGGAATGCAATCGGCATCCGTAAAGGCCAAGACCTGGGCCTTAGCCACCGCCAGACCCTGATTGCGAGCCGCATAGGAACCCGGTTGCGCTGCTACGCATAAGCGCACATGCTCAAACGGCTCGACCAGGGACTGTAAGTCGTCCTCAACGCAGTTATTGACCACCACCACCTCATAGCGGTCTGCAGGATAGCTTTGCCGCTCTAGCGCCGCCAAGCACAACGCCAAACAGTCCGCGTCACGAAAGGTCGGGACAATGATCGAAACGTCTGGAAAATCCATCACTTGATCAACTCACCCTCAAAGTGCCGATGCCGATTTTGCCCTAGTGATTCGTTCTGACCAGTCTACCTGGCTCCGTTTCACGGGGGACCAACAATCCAATGCATGAGCACATAGCGCGATCGCTCCGGTCACACAGCAGCGTCTATAGTCTCGACTCCCTGAAGAGTCCTGTAAAGCGACTCTCAGTAGATTTACTAAAGATTTACAGGATGACGCTCAAATAGCGCTGGGCTAGATTACCAACATGAGCATGAACTTATTTGGAAAAACCAAAAATTAAGTCGAGTCTGTATCGCTAGATCACATCAATATTCAAGATTAAGCATGTAAATCATGACGCAATTTGGTGAACATTCAAAGAATCTATAAATGTGTGTTCAATTCTTCAAATGTGTGTTCAATTCTTCTAGAAAACGTTCATTTTGGGCGTCATCTACCGTCTCTCTACACGTAAGCTGATGATGACTCCCAGTCGTTTAGAACCGCCATTGATTGATCCTTGAACAATTCGACCGACAAGTCCTCAACGCTAACAATCTGGTCATCGCGGATGTTCATCGACTTTTCAAACAGCAGATTTTGGGCAGGGTTGCTATGATGCGTTCGAGCTCAAGGATCGTTAGCCTATCAACATCTCATAAACTTGCTCTAATGCTGCCTTGTCCCCTTAATGTCTCGCATTCTGTTGAACGACTGGAGTTTACAGCCACTCAAATTGGTCAGATGGCGGCGGCTAGATTCCCGAGAAACGGTCATCATCCACAGTTCAGCGTGAGGCTAGAGTAACGGCCTGGGACTGCAAAGCCTGCTAGGGAACAATAATCATGACTGGAGGGTCATAGCTTTACCATTAGATGTCGACCCGGCATAATGAAAAAATCGGTTCATCTAAAACAACTGTTACAGCGTTAGT
>JBHJJI010000226.1:0-8837 GCA_050042805.1 Leptolyngbyaceae cyanobacterium | reverse complement strand
CATCAGGGAGATCGGCAAACGCTTCTAGAATCTCGATACAGTCTGTTAAAGCTTGAGAGGATAGATTCATCACACACTATAGGCTAGCTATAGCCTGAAACCCTAGCACGCTATGGCTTGTATGGGAATGAAATGGCCCTGATGAATTAAGGGAATTAGCGTCTAGGTGTTGGGTTGTTCCGCATCAATGCTTAGACAACATCCCCAAGGGAGTGCTTGACGCTCAGAAGTTCTCAATTGAAGACAGCATTAAACCCGAGGATGTGAATTGGGAAGGCTTTAGCTCTGAATACCTAAAATTCTGGGGTAGCAAGGCTAATTGTAAGTTGTTTGCTACCTGTAAGAAATCACTACGAAATACTGAAAACTTCGCCCCTAGAATGTGGGAAATGTCTAGAGACGTATTAGCAACAGGACTGGCCATAGGTGCTTTTGAGTCCCCTAAGGATGCCAAGCTAGCGCTCGCTCGGTATGACATGCTTTTAGCTTCCTTTGAGTGCCAAGCTTCACCACTAGAAGAAATTCTGAGAGAAGATCTCTTAAGCAAGTTTGGTGAGATTGCAGAGTTCGATAATGCTCTGTTGGTTCATTTCATCAATGGACAGGATTCCAAGAAGAACTTTCTAGAGAAGCCAAAACCTAGAGAGATAGAGAAAGCCATGAAACGCCTTGGGTGGAACAAGAGGAAAGGAAAATGGCTGAAAGTGAACTAAAGCGAGTAGTTATCGAGATTTTCGACTCTCACGGTGCTGAGATCTCAGCTTTCTACATTCCTGAGACTTTCAAGCTATGGGATGAAATCTGTAGAGAGCACCCGAACAAGCTCACTCGGTTTTATGCGGGTAAAAAGTGCTTGCTTTCTAGCAAAGAAGCGAAAGGACGCACGCAACTAAATCTTTTTCCCAGAGGAAAACCTGAGACGTACAACGGCATCAATATCGAATAGCAACGCTAAAGCGTACTTGTTTATGAAGTGCAACTTCATGGTGTCGGATTTTACCGGCTTCCAGCAACAAGATTTCATGAATACGCTTCTAAATCACCTCTGACCCTGCGTAAAGTTGCCCTGTAAGCTTTCGCTCTTGCCCGTGCATCTACTTAGGTGTGAGATGAATTCTTGTAATTTCTCTTGGAATTAAAAACTTATGATGAAACAAACTATGCTGGCGCTGGCTGGTGCAGCAGCTTTAGGCGTTGGATTTACTGGAAGTGCTGAGGCTGCATTGATTTTCTCAGACCGCTCAATATTTGAGAGTCTACTCGATGCCTTTATCGTGGATGACTATTCTGATCCTGGCTATGCGGCTGGCGATGTATTCGATATAGGTGTTTTTGACATCCATACCGACGCCAATATGAGCAGCATTATTGGGGAGACTCAATACACAACAACCGGAGGCACTGACGACAATTTCATTCCTAGTCAGGGTTCGGATCGTTATTACTGTGCGGGCTGTAATGGATCTTTCTTGCTTGATTTTACGGCCACATCCGTAGGCACAAGTGACGGAGTCTTTGGGGTCGGTTTTGACATTGAAGGTACTGCAGAAGATGTGTTTGGAACGTTTGCCTTCGTTACCTTTGGGGACGGTAGTACCGATAACTTCTTCCTGCCAGAACGTCAAGACGTGTTTTGGGGGATTACTTCAGACCTGTTCATTAGCTCTATCCACTTTGGCCTGGAAGATGGTGCTCCCAACACTGATAACAATGTGCAACGCATGGCACTAGATAACTTGACGATTGGTTCTGGTGGCTCTGTAGCATCGGTACCTGAACCCGCTTCCATGCTGGGGTTATTCGCTATCGGTGCTATCGCTGCGGGTGGCGCACTTAAGAAGAAAGTAGCTGCTTAGGTTCAATGATCTTCCACTGAATGTCACAACCCCAGGTTCACCGCTTGGGGTTTTTTCTTGGTTGCTCTGTCTCGCTATGAGTCCCATAAGTCCATGTGGCGGTACTCACCTACCCTAACCTTGAACTATGTCCTGATACCAGTTCTCGACCGAGGTAGGAATGAACCTCACCGTTGCGATCACAGAAATCAGGGCAAGTGGTACTGAATTGGCACAATAGAAACTTAATGACGCTGGGATGGCCTCTGGCACTGGACTGTCTGGAAGGGTGAAGCTATGCTTAGCTTGCCTCAGCGATTGATGGTTCAATAACGCTTGAATGGTGAAGGTTGACCGTAATACACTGAGACCGAGTGCCCGGAGCAGATTCAACAGCATGAGCACAGTTTTGATCGTCGATGACAGTTCAGCTTTGCGTGAGATGGTTGCAGGATTGTTGATCAATGCTGGGATGACCATCTTGGAGGCCAAAGACGGCGCTGAGGCCCAGAAAAAGATGGAGGCGAGCCCTCCCGATTTAGTCGTATGCGATATTGTGATGCCCGAAATGAATGGGTATGAACTAACGCGTTGGATCAAGAGCAATCCCAAAACTAAAGACGTGCCCGTGGTGATTTGTTCCTCTAAGGGTGAAGAATTCGATCGCTACTGGGGTATGAAGCAAGGAGCCGATGCCTACATTGCTAAACCCTTTCGCCCCAATGAAATGGTGGAAACCGTCAAACAACTGCTACGCAACCAGTGATCAGGGCTCTGCGCTTGGCTGACATGCCAGAATAGGATCGTCTTTGGTAGGGGGGTGGCAGTGCCAAACCCCTACAGGTGCGGTGCGATCGCAGCTCCATCGCTGCGAGGATCACAGGCCCCTTCATACTCGGTGGAATCATCGCTACATCGAATCACGTGGGCATGGCCCATTTTCTCCGTCCAATCGGCAGCGGCAGTGACGGGATGGCCTCGTATTTGCAAGGCTCGGCGAATAGCAGGATCAATGCGTCCTTCCATTGTCAGACCCGTCTCGGCTACACCCCAAGTGCGGCCCCACAGCCAGCGCGGCGCATTGATTGCTGCTTGAGGGTCAAAGCCAAAATCCAGCAGGCGGGTTAACAGTGCTAGCTGCGTCTGGGGTTGGCCTTCGCCACCCATCGTGCCTAATACAAGATAGGGCTGCCCAGATGGGTGCAACACCAGCCCCGGCATCAGCGTGTGAAAGGTGCGCTTGCGAGGCGCTAAACAGTTCACCTGGGCCGGATCGAGGCCAAAGAAACAGCCCCGATTTTGCAGCACAAACCCAGTACCGGGGACAACAACGGCAGCCCCAAAATCAAAATAAACACTCTGAATCACCGAAACGGCATTGCCCGCCGCATCGGTGACTGCTGTGTAAACAGTGTCGCCTCCTACCGGCGGGGCGATCGCCAACCGGGCTTGCTCCATCTGAATCAGGCCGCGCCGCTGATCGCTGTAGGGCTTTGAAATCAGCTGCTGAATGGGAATATCGGCAAAGTCAGAATCGGTGAGCCAACGATCGCGATCGGCAAAGGCCAGCTTCGTTGCTTCGATCATCAGGTGGTAATAGTCGGCGCTGTCAGCCCCTAACTGAGTCAGGTCAAACAACTCAATCAGATTGAGCATCGACAGCACCGTAAATCCCTGAGAATTCGGCGGCATCTGCATGACTCGATAGCCGCGATAGGTCGTTTCCAGCGGCTCCACCCAGTCAGACCGATGGGCGGCCAAGTCGTCCATCGTCAACACCCCGCCGACTGAGGCCAGATAATCGGTGATTTGCGCTGCGATCGCCCCTTGATAAAAGTCCGCTGCACCCCCATCTGCCAACTGACGGAGGGTGCGGGCCAGATCGGGATTCGTGATCGTCGTACCGGCTGGGGGGACGGTGCCCTGGGGTAAAAACGGACAGGATGCAGGCGCATACTGCCGCAGATAGTCGCGATCGCGCCGCGTCCAGTGGGCCTGCGAGCCCGTGACCGGATAGCCCGACTCGGCCAGCGAGATCGCAGGCTGCAACAGCGCGGCCCAATCGAACTGGCCAAACCGTTGATGGGCCTGCGTCCACGAGTCAACAGCCCCCGGCACTGTCAGCGCTGCCAAAGGTCCCCGCTGAGGAATTGCCGTCAGCCCCTGGCGCGTATAGAAGTCAATCGTAGCGGCTTGCGCCGACCGACCAGAACCGTTAAGCCCCTGAACTGCCCCTGTCTGAGCATCGTAGATGATCCAAAAGGCATCGCCTCCCAGCCCCGTCATATGGGGATAGACGACGCTCAGGGCAGCCTGCGTCGCGATCGCGGCATCCACCGCATTGCCGCCGTTGCTCAATATCTGCGCCCCAGCTGCCGAGGCTAACGCGTGAGGACACACCACCATCCCCTGGGGCGATCGCACGGCCTCCGTCACCTGCTGCATGTCATCACCTGCCGAATCCGCTCCCTTCACACAAAACGAGGCGCGATCATACATCGCGCCTCGTTACATCAGTCACAAATTCTCAAAACCGATCAGCCGAGGCGATAGCCAAAGCCGCGCACCGTCTTGAGATATTCCGGCTTGCTCGGATCCTCTTCCAGCTTTTCGCGAATCCACCGAATATGCACGTCCACCGTCTTGTTGTCGCCCATAAAATCGTGGCCCCAAACTTTATCAATAATCTGATCGCGCGACCAGACGCGTTTGGGTTGACTCATAAACAGTTCTAATATGCGAAATTCCTTGGGTGACAGGCTGACCTCTTCCCCTTTGAGGAACACCCGGCACTCTTTAGGATTAAGCTCAACCGCTTCAAACCGGAGCACTGGATCCGGCTCTTGGTCGGCGGCTCCCCGATGGCGACGCAGTAACGCCCGGCAGCGGGCAATCAGCTCACGCATGCCAAAGGGCTTGGTGAGGTAGTCATCGGCACCCACCTCAAGGCCGACCACCCGGTCAGTCTCAGTTCCCTTGGCACTCAAAATCAACAGGGGCACGTCAATGCCTTGATGCCGCAGCAGTCGACACAAATCCAGACCGTTCATGCCCGGTAGCATCAAATCTAAAATAACTAGATTGACTTCAGGAGCCGCTCGACGAGCGCTATTTTTAGTGCCCCCCAACATTTCCAGGGCGGTCAAACCATCCTCTGCGACCAAGACCTCAAACCCAATCTCTGCCAGCGCTAGGCCAACGGTTTCGCGGATGAGTTCTTCATCTTCAACAATCAAGACTCGTCCCAACCCAACCCGCACACCCTTTTCATAAGCAGACGGTAACGTTAGAGATGACATATGAAGTATTCAGTCATTTACACCCTCACTCTAGCAACCTAAGTGGCTCTTTTAAACCCGTAATAACCTTCCGTCAACAGGTAATCACAGAAAAGAAACCTGTCATCGCCCAAAAATTTGGGGTAGTCGCCCAAAATGAATCATTTCAGCAATTTTGAGCCCTTCATCAGTCGAACAAAACCGGCTCAATTGTTAGAGCGAGTCAAAATTGCTGCGGTGCTCACCGAGCGTGAAGGCAAGTTGTGGACTTTACGCTCTTCTCAGGCAAGGAATAATACTGAGCATCATCCCCGTTGCTGGGAAGCGGCGGCTGAAGACGCGGTTTTGAGAGTGCGGAGACGGTTGATCGCCGCAGCGAATTCTTGCATGCGAAAGGCGGCAAACTCACCATTGAACTGGTCACTCAGACAGTCCAAGCCGTGAGCGACAATATCGGCGGCCACCGCTTGCAAAACTGCGACGAGCGATCGCTCGCCGTCCAGATAATGTTGCTGAGCGTAAACCAGGGCAGCGGCGATCGCTTTGACTTGGCCCGGTTCCACCAACTGCTCGACCGCCGATAAGTCAATGGCGGTCAGGCCGAGCCGAATTTCATCCGTAGCTCTGACCTTGAGGCTGACGGCGCGGTGACCTCGTTGCGGATCAATGCTTTCGGGTAAAATCACGCGCGGGCTCAGGTGGCCAAAGACTTGTCCGCCCTCAGCCTGCCGTTCGGTGCGGTCATCAGCGGCAATCTGTCGCGCCTGGGCGGTGACGTCGGCAGCCTGATACTCGTTGAGTGCGATCACCGTGTCAGCCACATCAAAGTAGTCACCACTGCCACCCATGACCAAAATTGTTGAAACGCCATGGTCATTGTAGAGCTGTCGGACTTTATCGATAAATGGCGTGATCGGTTCCTGAGCCTTGGCAATCAGCGCCTGCATGCGGCGATCGCGAATCATGAAATTGGTGGCTGAGGTATCTTCATCCAGCAGCAGCGCCGTCGCCCCCGCTTCGACCGCTTCGATGATGTTGGCCGCTTGCGAGGTGCTGCCACTCGCATCAGCCGTCGAAAACTGCTGGGTTGATCGGCCCTGGGGCAAATGGTTGATGAAGGGAGAGACATCCACTCCAGTTACGCTGCGTCCCTCTTCGGCTCGCACCTTAACCGCCGTCGCCGTCGTCACTACTTGCTCGCGACCATCTCCGGGTACATGATTATAAATGCCCTGCTCGATCGCCTTGAGTAGTGTTGACTTGCCGTGATAGCCACCGCCCACAATCAGCGTGATACCCCTGGGAATGCCCATGCCCGTGATGGGTTCACCATTAGATCGGGTCAAGCTGACCCGCAAGGATGCTGGCGATTGAAAGGGCACTGCTGCTGAGCCCAGCGATCGCTCATCAACCCCACTAAACCGGGGCAAAATCGCGCCATCGGCGACAAAGGCGATCAACTGGCGATCGCTGAGTTGATCACGCAGCCAGTCAGCGGTCTCAGCGGCCTCCCCCTGAGCTTGAATGGCCGTGGCATAAGGCTGGGAATAGCTCACAGCGTGTTCCACCAATTTTGGCAAATCATCGCACAGCAGCTCAGCGGCCTGCTGCCCCGCAATGCGGCGACCGTGGGCGGGTAGTCCGACCGCGAATCGGACCTCAACCGAGGTCTCTGAGACAGTCACAGCGGTGCGCGACAGCATGGCCTGAGAAGGGGGTGCGATAGTGATCAGGCCGCTCTTGCCTGACCCTCGGTGACGGGAGTAAACCTGCGCCTGCTGATGAAACTGTCGCAGCAGATAATCTTCCAGGGCGATGCGACGGCTGGCAGTGGTGTACAAACTGGCAGGAAAGCCCGCAATTGACTGTGGTACCACAACTCGCAACCGACTTGGCGCAGCAAACGGATCGCCCTGCACAGAGTCAACGTGCAGGGTAAAGCCGGCAAACGGATGCTCCCCTCGCAGCGATTTATAAGCCTGGTAGCTACAGCGATCTAACGCTTCCAGGCGATCTCGAAAGTCATTGCCAGTCATGGTTTACCACCCTAATCGACCAATGGGCTGACGCCATCTGATCGAGATCACACCTGCAGTAGATGCGTATCACCCCAGGCTTAGACGAAGATCATCCTACAAATTTGGCTCCGTCACCGGAATTTACTGCGTTTCAGCTGATATTAATACTGCACCCACAAAACCCACGCCCCATGACCCCCGAGTTCTCTTTTCAGGCTGCTTCACCCTCCAACGCTTTGCGGTTATTCCTTCAAGCTACGGCTAAACGCCCCCTGTCCCTGGTCGCACTGGTCTTAGGGTTGTTTTTGGGCTTGGCTCCCCTCGCCACAACTGCAGCCTTGGCGTCGGAGGTGACGAGTGAACCGCTGGCAGATGGTGTTTATGTCTTTGGTGATCGCCCAGAGGCCGATCAAATTGGGGCCACTTATATGGTCATGGCAGTCAACAACGGTGATGTCGTGGGAGGCTTTTATCAGCCTGCTTCATCTTTCGATTGCTTCAGCGGACAGATCGCCGGTCAAACGCTAGATCTCACCGTGGTCAATAGCTATGAGCAGACCGAGCACCCCTTCTCGCTAGCGATGGAGGCAAACGACCCAGTCGCTTCGCAGGCGGGTGGGGTAACTCAATGGGTACCCACTGGGTTTCATGCTTTGACTGAACTCAGTGACACCGATCGCACGGTATTACAGGTTTGCCAGGCTCAAGGTTAGATACCACTATCCAATTCGCTTCTAAGTTTTTCATCCCAGCGTGCCAGCGGTGAGCGCCGCTGGCACGCTGGGATCGGGGTCGGCGCTTAGGGACTGGCCGGAAAGTAAATGACTCAGTGGATCGAAGTTTCTCCTCTTTTCTTCTCGCGGAGATGCGTTGCGTGAGTCAAGCCTGCCTGCTGGGCATACGACTTAACCGAACTCTCAACACGGGTAGGTTGAATAGCCCGTCCTCAGCCTGTCGCAGGGAAATCGAAACCGAATTAATGGGTACGTTATGGGAGCGTAGATTTCTGAGGCGTCAATGGATACGGCTTTACCCCTCGCGCTGCTCGACTCCGAGTCACCGCCGAGTCCTAACACGTTCGACAATATGGGCTTGCTGTTGAGCGCAGCTCACCGGTTTTTGGCGCGTCGCTCAAAGGCTGGAGCCTCTGTCCGCCCCGATTCTGGTTCGTTTTTGCTCATTTTTGGGGTGCTCCCCCTAGGCCGCTGACGGCATATTGACATTAACCAGCGATGCGGTTGCAGTCGAGTCACCATGCGCCTTAGATCTTGATTGAATAATTTTAGATTGGGAATTTTATAACTAATTCTACAAAAAAAGAGAACAGAGCGCCGCGATCTTTGTTAAATTATGTGAATACGCTCTCAGATTAAATACTGGGTAGAGATTATTTGCAGCACTTTTATTTATGTATTCCTCCATATCCTGCTTACCTTTGAGCGACTTTCGTAAGATCATTCGGCTCTCCCTACTGCCGTTTAGCAAAGATTCTTTGTACAGTTTCTTTACAGAGGTGCCGAGTCTGTCGCTGACAGACGTCCATCTCTTTAGCTAGGCAGCTTTAGTAGATAGCTATTCCAGTCCAGGGAGTTTGCTCCCTTACACACAACACCAACCGGGGCTATGTTTGAGCACTTCACCAACACTGCAATTGCCGTCATTATGAAGGCGCAAGAAGAAGCTCGCCGCTTGCAACACAACTTTGT
>JBHJJI010000225.1:0-26904 GCA_050042805.1 Leptolyngbyaceae cyanobacterium | reverse complement strand
GGGTTTCCAGCGTTTCCGGATCAAGGTGATGGGGCCAACCGCCTTCCCACAGGGCCAACAGTTTGTCGGGCAGGGCTAGCACCGACGTGTTCCCCGCATTTTTGAGCTGGGCCTGCCAGCGTTGCCAAAAGGGGCCGGGGGCCAGGCTGCCGTAGCCACTGTAGAGAAACTGATCAGCAGCCTCTTCTTCCATATAGCCAGCGGAATTGACGTAGCGATAAACCGCCTGAGCCTGCCCCTCGGCAAAATGCACCGCCAATACAGCGCCATCGCCATCAAACCAGTGGCTGACCCGCTGGCCCTGCCGCTCAAACCGAGCGGGGCCATTGCGATACAGACTCCCTTGCAAATCGCCAGGCACAGTGCCTGCGAGCACCGACAGCGGCGTGAGGGCAAACTCTTGAGCAGGCTGGGCGATCGCGCCAGCCCAGGCTTTGGTCAATGAGGCAGATGAGGGAGTCGTCGTGATCGCGGTCATAGGGGGGCTGTGAATAATCTGGATTCCCCTATTGTGCAAGAGATCGCGATCGGGGGCGGGGTGGCTAATCCCGACTCCGAATTAATGGCAGTACCCACGCTGAGACGAAATTTGAGGGCAAAGGCGTGAGGGAATCCCGTCCCGGCTCGCGATCGCAACGGGTCGTGCCCGGTCACCGGCCCTGTTTAGCCGATGCCTTTGAAGAGCACGATGAGGGTGCCAATGCCCACAGCCACCATCAAGCCCGCTGGAAAGAATTTGCGCGTCTTGATCAGGCGCACAATGAACACGACGACCAGCAGCAGCGTCACGGCGATCGCCAGCCACAGCCCCCAGACCTGCGCTTGCACCAAGCCAAAACCTGCCACCAGCAACAAGAGGCCAGTGATCACCCCAGCAATGAGAGAGGGCTTGCTGCCCGCCTGCTGATAGCCAATAACGCCTCCCACGATGGACAATACGCCATAGACGAAGCTCATGATGGCAGCAGCTGACATAGGATTCCTTTCCCTTGCGAAAGACTCTAGATCCAGCATAGTCAATCGCCGCAGCTCCGATCGAACGCAACCCAGAGCGGCGCTGGAATTCTGGCCAGCGGCGATCGCCCCCAGATCCTCCCTCTACGCGGCAACGCTCTCCAGTAAAGTTGGGGAAACCCGCCGCCGGTGTCAGCGGGCAAGCGCGAAGCCCTACCCTGAATCAGGGGTTATCGATGAAAACACCCTTCGAAATTCGTGCCCTGTTGCACTTAGCCATTCCGCTCACCTGCATCCAAGTAGCAGAGGGCATGGTCAACATCGTCGATACCCTGATGATGGGCTGGCTCGGCCCCACGGCGCTGGCGGCAGGCGGACTCGGGGCCGTCATTTTTTGGACTTTTTTGGCTCTATTCACCGGCCTGCTGGAAATGACCGGGGCACTGGCGGCGGAAGCTTACGGCGCGGAGGATGAGGCGCGGGTGGGCGTGATTACGGCCCAGGCCCTGCTGCTGAGTTTTGGCGGTTCGCTACCGGCGCTGCTGCTGTTTTGGCATCTCGGGGGCATCCTCCTCTGGTTGGGGCAAGCGCCGCCAATTGTGGTCCAAACCATGGCCTATTTGCGGGCGATGATGTGGGGCCTGCCAGCGGCGCTGGGCCTGTTTGTTTTCAAAGAAATTACCACGGCCCTGATGCAGCCCCGGCTATTGACGCTGCTGATGGTGGGGAGTATTCCCATTAACGTGATTTTGAACGATGCGCTGATGTTTGGTAAATGGGGCCTGCCGCAGTTAGGGTTGGCGGGCATTGGCGGCAGCAGTGCCCTGATTTTTTGGGGCCTATTTGTGACTGCGGTGCTCTGTTTGAGGCGACGGCGCGACCTACGACGGTGGCAGCTTTTTGACTCGATTGGTCGCTTCAATCCGCCCGTTTTCAAAGAAATTGTCCACCTCGGCTGGCCCCTCTGCTTTGACTACGGCACTGAGTTTGGGGCACTGACGGCGGCGGCGCTGCTGATGGGCCGGTGGAGCACCGATTGGCTGGCCGCCCATCGCATTGTGATGACGACAACGGAACTGTTGCTGATGCTCTCTTGGGGCATGTCCTACGCGACCGCCATGCGCACCGCTCACAAACTGGGAGCTGGACGCCCCGATACCGCCAAACGGGTGATGAACATGAGCCTGGTGCTTAACTGCGGGCTGGTCTGTCTGCTAGCGGTGCCGCTGTGGCTCTTGCCCGAAACGATCGCCGGATTCTATCTCAACCCGCGCCTGCCAGAGAATCAGGGCACGGTGCAGGCGGCGATCGCCCTGTTCAAAATCGGGGTGGTGTTTCAAATCTTTCAGGGGTTTCGGCTGATCAGTTTAGGCACCCTGCAGGGGCTGCGAGATACCTATTGGCTGGCAACCGTCGATTTTGTGGCGCACTGGGCGATCGGCCTGGGCAGCGGCTATCTGCTCGGGCAAGTCCTGCAGTTACAGGGCCTGGGGCTGTGGTGGGGGTTAGCCCTAGGGCAACTGTTTGCGGCGCTGCTGCTGGGGTGGCGAGTGCAGTCACGCTTACGCCAGCGCATTCGGGAACTGCCTGAGATGTTCTAAGACAGAGCATCGTGCACTTTGCCACAGACTAACGCCGGGGGCTAGGGAGCAGGAAGATGTGACATTCTCTCCACACAGAGTAATGCCGATTCTCTGAAACCAGGCGATAGACCTGGCTCCCCTACCCCTCGGCTCCCCGGCGTTTCTGGGATGCATCGGGAGTCCGATCACTGAGAACGGGTATAAGTAGCTGGGCCAGATTAAATGTTGAATGGGTCGCTTTTCGACTCCGCTCAATCAGCTAAATTGTTTGCCAGATAGGAATTTGAGGGATGAGCGAAGTCGAAACCCATCAAGATAGTTGTGTCTGTCTACTTATTAGCCGCGATCGCCGACCCTCTCCCATAGGCAAAACCCGATTTTGCGTTAAAACCAAACCAAAGGCGGTAAGCTACAAGACGGTTTCAATCATCTGCAGGCTTGGCCGTTCACTTACGGTCAGGGCTGGCAGCGGTGGACAAGACTTAACTCAATATCATCGGGGGAATCTATCGGCCTATGAACTCGCTTGGACGCCACATTCTGGTTGAGTTTCACGGTTGCTCCATTGAAATTCTCAATGATGTCCCACACATTGAGAAAAGCATGTTGAAGGCAGCAAAGGAAGCCGGAGCGACGATCATCAGCTCCGTATTTCACCACTTTTCACCCTTCGGCGTTTCCGGCGTTGTCGTGATTCAAGAAAGTCATCTAGCCATCCATACCTGGCCCGAATATCGCTACGCCGCCGTTGATCTGTTTACCTGCGGCTATTCCGTTAGCCCTTGGACCTCCTACGAAATTTTGAAGGCGGAGTTTGAAGCGCACCACGGTTCGGCGGTGGAACTCAATCGCGGCCAGTTAGAACTGCTGGAAAAATCGGATATCGACGTGGGCGAGCTGCGTGACTCCGCCACTCAAAAGCTAATTACGCCTCGCTATAGTCGCAGCGTTTGGTTTACCGATCGCAACGAAAATATTGCTCTGTCAATTCGGCATAAGGGCGATCGCGTCTTTTATGAAAAGTCGCCGTATCAAACCGTCGAGATTTTTGACACCTTTGAATACGGCAAAATGCTGTCGGTGGACAGCATGGTGATGTGCTCTGAAAAGGACGAAAAGGCTTACCACGAGATGATCATTCACGTGCCGATGCTGACGCAGCCCGCCATTAAGGACGTGCTGGTGATCGGCGGCGGCGATGGCGGCAGCGTGCGCGAAATTTTGAAGCATGACCAGGTGGACTCGATCACCATGGTCGAAATTGACGAGGCGGTGGTGCGGGCCTCCCGCGAATTTTTGCCCACCCTTTCTAGCGGACTCAATGATCCGAAACTCAATCTAATCATTGGCGACGGCATCGAGTTTGTGAAAAATTCGCCTGCCGACGCCTACGACCTGATCGTGGTGGATTCGTCTGATCCGGTGGGGCCAGCCGAGGGGCTATTTAGTCAAACCTTTTATCAAGACGTCTATCGCTGTCTGCGGCCCGATGGCCTGATGACCGCCCAAAGCGAATCGCCCCGCTTTAACCAAAAGGCTTTCGTAGAACTGCATCACTGCCTAGAAGACATTTTCGAGGCGGCATCGGTACACTGCTATCTAGCCTTTATTCCCACCTATCCCACCGGCATGTGGGGCTTTTCCTTCTGCTCCAAGGGGGGCCTGCACCCAGTTAACGATCTGTCCCGCGATCGCGCTGCCGAGTTTGCCCAAGCCCAGCAACTGCAGTACTACAATGCGGGCATTCACCAGGCCGCGTTTTGTTTGCCCACCTTTATTCAAACGATGCTCGATGGCTAGAGCATCGGTTCAGGATGGCGAGCAACCGATTTCGGGTATCGCAGAAGTCGGAAGTCAGAATTAAAAGGCCGATTGGATGATGGTTTCAGGCATTGAGGGTGACCTGATCAAACTGCGGCTGGCGATCGCACGACCCATCTGCCCCGCCGCTCTCCTGCCTCGCCAAACTTGTAGCGAGAGTCCATTCACTGAGAATTGGGATTCAACTGATGACGTCCCCCAACCGACAAGACCTGATTCGCAGCTTTGACCCCAGCGGTGTGGGTCTGGAAAATGGCAACTTTTGTGGGTTGCCCTTTGACTACGACACGGCGTGCATCGTGCTGCTCGGTGTGCCGTGGGAGGTGACCGTGTCCTATCACGCCGGGACGGCCCAAGGCCCCGCTGCGGTGCTCAACGCGTCGCCGCAGCTCGACCTCTACGATCGCGACAATCCCCAAGGCTGGCAGCAGGGCATCTACATGCCGCCGCTGCCGGAGTGGATGCAGCAGCGTAACGACGAGCTGCGCCCCCTCGCCGCTCAGATCATCGCCGCAACCGAGCAAGGCGTGGTGATTGAGCAATACCCGGCCCTAGCGACAGCACTCGCCACCGTCAACGATGCCTGCCAAAAGGTGAACGAGTGGCTCCATGAGCAGGCCCAGCAGGCGATCGCGGCGGGCAAGCGGGTGGGTGCGATCGGCGGCGATCATAGCATTCCGCTGGGACTGATGCAAGCGCTGGCGGCGCAGTACAGCGACTTTGGCATTTTGCATATCGATGCCCACGCCGACCTACGAGACGCCTATCAGGGATTCCAATATTCCCACGCGTCGATTATGACCAATGTGATGGCGCTGCCTCAGGTGTCGCGCTTGGTGCAGGTCGGCATCCGCGATGTTTCTCACGGAGAGGTGGCCAAAATTGACGCTTCGGCAGGCCGCATCATCGCCCATTACGACCCGGTGTTAAAGGAGCGGCGCTACGGCGGTGAGTCATGGCTTGACCTCTGCCGCGACATCATTGCTCCCCTGCCCCAGCGGGTTTACGTTAGCTGCGATGTCGATGGGCTCGACCCAAAGCTCTGCCCCCACACCGGCACCCCAGTACCGGGTGGGCTGGAGCTAGAGGAGGTGTTTTTTCTACTGCGATCGCTGGTACGCAGCGATCGGCAGATCATCGGTTTTGATGTGTCTGAGGTAGGGGATGGTGAGTGGGATGGCAACGTCGGAGCGCGCATCGTCTATAAGCTCTGCAACCTGATGGGGCTGTCGAAGGATGGCCTTGAGCGTTAGGCAGTGTTTGCCAGGATTTTTGTCTGCCCATACAAGCTAGCGATTTTTCCTAAGCTCCTTGCTTCATCTAGAAGTGGGGGAGTTTGAGCAGGTATCACCATTCTTTAACGTCCCTATAGCACGCCGCAGTTTGATCAGGTCACCTCAAATGCCTGAAATCCTCACTTGATAGGCTTTTCAATTCTGACTTCCGACTTCTTCATTCCGCATTCTGCTATAGCTCACAAACGCCTGCTGCCAGAGTTTATACCGATTCTCTAAAACCAGGCTAGAGATCCGGCTCCCCTGCCCCTCGGCTCCCCGGCGTTGCCAAGATTGCATTGAAAATCCGATCGCTGAGAACTGGTATTAGCCGTGCTAAATCTCGGCGATTACGACGCTGTTTTGAGCCCCTGGCCTAACTGTGGGCGATCGCCGATGAGTCAGAGCGATGGCTCCGTTCCTTCAAACCACCGCCAAAAAATCGCCCCGGCGAGAGCATGCTGGCGTCAACGCAACCCGGTGTCGTCTGCCCACACATGGCACATTGCCAGCGGCCCAAACTGTCGGCACCAATGCCCATCACCGCTAGCTCCAGCGCCGTCGGCAGCCCGTACGGATCAGCCGCATCATAGTTGACGACATAGCCTAAATCTTCTAATGAGGCAATGGTGAGGCGACTGAGCGGGTTCACCGCCGGGTTGAGAAAGCCCGTCATCAGTTCACTGCCAAACACATCTTCGCGCCAATGGCCATCGCGGGTGCCTTGGCCCCCCGTATTCGCCACCGGCACGGGCGTAGGGGCCGCTGCTCCAGTCAGCGTCGCGAACTCGCGCATCGCATTCATGCCAATAAAGGTGGGGTTGGGCGAACCGGCCCCCACTAGCAGATTTTTAACCTGCCACAGGGTGCCAATTCCTAAGACATGGCCCATTTCATGAACGATGACGTTCAACAGGCCACCGCTGGCCTCCAGCTGCGCCAGATCACCAATGTCAAATTCCATAATGCCGAGCGCCGGCAACTGCGAGTCCTCCCTGAGCAGCGTTGGCCCCGCCTGACCGAGAATGCCGCTGGCCCCATCGATCGCCACGCCCCGCGCTTCGATCAGCACATCGTCCACGACGGTGCCCTCGACCACGACTTCGGGCAGATCCCCCACAATAATTTCTGACCAGCGGGCGGCCGCTGCCGCAAAGACGGCCTGTTGACGGCTCGTCAGGCCATCGCCAAATTGCACCTGAATGGCGAACTGTGATGGGCTCGCCTCCGCCGACGTCAGCGCCAGCGTCCAATTGCTGAGCAGACCGCCATCTTGATCGGCCACATCGGCGACCCGCAGCGTCCAGTCACCATTGGGGTCTAGCCCGTTCAAGCGAGTCAGCGTTTCCTCCGGCTGAAAACTCCCGGTAAACGGTGGGCGCGCCGTGGCGATCGTTGCCCCCGCTGCGTCGTCAAAGGTGGTCTCAATAAAGTCATCCCCGCTACCGCCCCGGCGACTGACCAGCAACACTTCGCGACCGTCGGGGGCCACCAAACTCATCCGCAAATCGCTGGTGTAGGTGTGAAATGCGGTCAGGGTAACGCTCAGGCGCTGTAGTTGACCTGCCACGCCAGTGACGGTGAGCGGTGAGCTGATTTCGTCGGGGGCATCGACCGCGATCGCCACCGGCGTAGTGTTCGAAAAAACCTGTCTCATGGCGCAGTGTTGAACCCTGGGTGAACAGCTAACACTGCCAATGTTAGGTCTCGCCCTCTGGTTTGGGGGCGATCGCCGGTCTAGTCCAAACTGGCCGCTTGGGGGCATATTGTCTGACCGATCGCAGGATGTTTGAGAAGTTCCTCAATAGACTGGTTGCACAAATGCACTCAGGTACCCTGCCGTCCCCCAAACTTTTGGGAAACCGTTCTTGCCGATGCGGCATCACGCTAACTGAGGTTCGAAAGTCCCGCAAAATATAGCCCTCCGGGCATTCCAGAAAGGAGAATTGAGGGGACGATCCAAGATTGAAGCAAGAGTTTTCATCTCAGTTGATCGGGTTGGACAATGAGCCAGACACGAATGCAGTCCACGCGCTGGCGGCGATCTCTCGGTTTCTCTTCATCACGTTTATCGCCCAAAACATCCCTCCTTCACCCACTACCTGCTACCCGCTACCCTCCACCCGCTACCCTCCACCTGCTGGAGTCGCTGCCGCAAAGAGCCGTAACGTTAGTCGCCTACTCCCTTGGGTTTCCGCGTTTTCTGAGGTAGTATCCGCTAGCCTAGGCATAGAGGCCAAAAAGCGCATATGACTATCCAGACGCCAGCATGGGTTAAGCACGCCGTTTTCTATCAAATTTTTCCTGATCGCTTTGCCCGCACCCATCGCCCTCTGACTCATCCGGCTATGGCAGTCACCTTAGAGCCTTGGGAAACCCCGCCCACCCTCTCGGGCTATAAGGGCGGTGATTTGTGGGGAGTGGTCGAAAACCTCGACTACTTAAAAGATCTAGGCATCAATGCCATCTATTTCACCCCGATTTTTCAGTCAGCTTGCAACCACCGCTATCACACCCACGACTACTATCAGGTTGATCCGCTGCTGGGGGGCAACGAAGCCTTTGCCGATTTATTGACAGCAGCCCACGATCGCGGCATTCGGGTGGTGTTAGATGGGGTGTTTAACCATGCCAGCCGAGGCTTCTTTTTCTTCAACGACATTTTAGAAAATGGCCCCCATTCGCCCTGGTTAGAGTGGTTCAAGATTGAGAACTGGCCGCTGTCGGCCTATGACGGGGCGCAACCGGCTAACTATAAAAGCTGGGTCAATAATCGAGCGCTGCCCCAGTTCAATCACGCCAATCCGGCGGTGCGGGAATACATCATGCAGATTGGCGAACATTGGATTCGTCAAGGCATTGATGGCTGGCGATTAGACGTGCCCTTTGAGGTGCAGGTACCGGGGTTTTGGGAAGAATTTCGCGATCGCATCAAGGCGATTAATCCGGAAGCCTATATTGTCGGCGAAATTTGGAAACCCGCGCCCGAGTGGCTCGATGGCACGAAATTTGACGGCGTCATGAACTATGTGTTTGCCGGGCCGACGATGGCCTTTGCGGCGGGCGATCGCGTGGCCATGCAGTATGCCGAGGTGCCCGAATACTATCCCTACCCGGCGTTAGATGCGGCAGGTTACCGTTCTAAAATCGAAGCGCTGCTGGCCCTCTATCCGTGGGAAATTCAGCTCACCCAGCTCAACCTACTCTCCAGCCATGACATTGCCCGCGCCCTGACGGTGATGGGCGATGACCTGGCCAGTTTGGAGCTAGCGGTGCTGCTGCAGATGACGTTTCCGGGTGCGCCCTGTATCTACTACGGCGATGAAGTGGGCCTCGACGGCGGCCTTGACCCCGACTGCCGCAAGGTCTTCCCCCCTGAAAAAGCGTGGCATCAGCCACTGCTAGCGCATCACAAAGCGTTGGTGGCGCTGCGGCATCACTATGCGGCGCTGCGCACCGGCAGTTATACCGTGTGGCTGACGGAGGGTGACCTGTATGGCTTTAAGCGCGAGTTGGGAGACGAGACGCTGCTGGTGTTGGTCAATGCGGGACAGACTGCCGTGCCGGTCGATCGCGCCGCCTATGATGAACTGGCGACTGATTGGCGAGCGGTCTTCGGTGACCTAGAAGTGACGTCCGAGAAAGTAATAGTGCCTAGTCGTTCTGGGGGAATTTTGGCTCAGCTTTAGCCGCTTCGGGGACTTTTTTCAGTTCTTTAGGCCGCTGCACGACAATGGTCACCAGGGTAATCACCGTGAGGGGAATGACGAACAACAGCATGACGTTGCTGTATAGCCCGAGCTGATCGTGACCGATCGCATTCAGTCCCAGGTAGGCCGTATAGGCCACGTAATAGCTGATGAAGAGCATGCCTTCCCAGCGAGAAATGCGATTGCCGGTGTAAAAGATGGGCAACGAGGCGATCGCCACCGCCAGCATCACCGGAATGTCGAAGCTAATGGCCGCACTCGAAACAGGCACCCCAGTAAAAGTCGCGGTCACCCCCAAAATCGTCAAAATGTTGAAGATATTGCTGCCGACCACATTGCCCACGGCAATATCCCGTTCACCGCGATAGCAGGCCACCATCGACGTCGCCAGCTCGGGCAGCGACGTCCCCACCGCCACAATGGTTAAACCAATGACGAGCTGACTCACCCCCATCGACTGAGCGATGGCAGTGGCCCCAAACACCAGCAGGTTAGCCCCGGCCACTAATACGACCAACCCAATCAGCAGGGTAGAAATGTTCTTGAGCAACTGCTGCCAGGTTTTAGGACTGGCGTCGGCGTACTCTTTTTCATACTCCGCTTGTACGTCGACGTCAGATTCGCGGCGACTTTGGTAAACCAAAAAACCGGTGTAGAAAATGCTGCCCAGCAGCAAGATGATGCCATCGACCCGGCCCAATTCGCCATCCATCGAAAACATCAGCAACAGCCCGGTGACCCCAATCATGATCGGCACATCGAGCCGAATCAGTTGCTGGGCCACCGTCAGCGGCACAATCAGGGCGGCGATGCCCAGGGTCATCAAAATATTAAAGATATTGCTGCCGATGACGTTGCCGAGGGCAATTTCGGCTTGCCCGTGCAGGCTGGCCTGCAGACTCACCGCTAGCTCAGGGGCGCTGGTGCCATAGCTCACGACGGTCAGCCCAATGACTAAAGGCGACAGGCCAATCACCGCCGCGAGTTTGGCCGCCCCTCTGACAAACCCTTCGGCCCCGGCAATCAGCAACACAAAGCCCGCTAATACCGACAGTAAGACAACTAAACTCATGGCAAAGTCACGATTAGCGGTTTCTCAATTAAGCTGGCAGCGCAGAGAATCTGCCTGGAAAGCTTGGGAATTTTGCACAAAACCTTTCATCGCATTTTAAAGCGTGCTGACCAGGGACTGGCGGCCCCAACCCAACGGGGTGTTTTCTGAAGTTGCGAGGCTTGATTTTTCAGAATAGTCAGGAACACGTTGAGAGTCATGCGGTTGCTAATAGCCCTTAGTTACCATGCTAGGTCAAATCATCGATTCGATACGGATTCTCTAGCATATTCATATTCCCTAGCAGCGATTGAGGCTGACGCCACACCTTCTGAATTGTTTACAGGGAGTCTGTAGACTAAAGCTGGATCAGTCGGGGACCGATCGCCGGGTGGGCGATCGCGGTCACGGCAACCCGATCTTTTTCGACTCACTCCTTATCTATACATTATGTCGCTTGCCCCTTGGCGATCGCCCCTGGCGCGGGCGCTGCATCGCAATCGCAGTCGGGCTGATAGCCGCTATCCGCAATTAGCCACCGTTCGTCCCGATGGTCGTCCGGCCAACCGCACGGTCGTGTTTCGTGACTTTTGGGCTGACACGAACTGCTTGCTGTTCGTCACCGATGCCCGCAGCCACAAGCTGCAACACATTGCACAGCACAGCGGCGCGGCACTGTGCTGGTATTTCACCCAGACGCGGGAACAGTTTCGCCTCAGCGGTGAGCTGCGAGCACTGACGGCTGACAGTGAACAGGCAGGGGAGATCCAGGTTCGCCACGACCTTTGGCACCGAATGTCGGATAATGCTCGCCAGCAGTTTGCCTGGCCGTCGCCCGGTCAACCGAGAACGGCGATCGGCTATGAGTCCAAGGACTTGAGCGAGTCGGAGCCCCTGGCCACGTTTGCCGTTTTGGTGTTTGACCCCGATACCGTTGATCATCTAGCGCTGAAGGGTACGCCGCAAAATCGCTGGCAATATTGCCGCCAGCCTGACCACTCCTGGCAAATGCTTGAGGTCAATCCTTAAGGTCGATTGGCAATGCCCGATGCGGTACTGAACTCGGTATCGGCTCTCAGGGCATCATGCCGCGTAACCGAGGCGGGCGATCGCCCGTCAGTGGCGTAGCATCAACCGTCCCACCCCGATAGATCAGCCCCACCCCGATCGCCGAAATCAACAGACCGGCTGTATCGACCCAGGCGATTTGGTCATTAAACAGGAGAAATCCCAACAGTAACGTCGTCGGTGGCGTTAGGTACATCAAACTAGCCACTCGGGCCGCTGTGCGATATTCCAAAAGCTTCAGCATGAGTCCGTAGGAGCCAATCGACAGCACGATGACTAGCCACCCCAGGGCAAACATAAGTTGCTGACTCCACTGAATGCTCAAACCTTCAACCCAAACGGCTAGGGGCCACAGCACGATCGCGCTGGCCACAGCTTGCACGAACAAGCTCGGGATGACCGACAAATTTTGTTCGGGCTGGGTGCGATTAAGAGACCGCTGATAGAGGGTCGCTATGGTCATACTGGCCGCTGCGAGAAAGGGCAAACTATACCCGATCGGCGCAGCCTCGGCGGCCCCCTCTAGTTTGGTCACGACCACGAGCCCCACGCCGACGAGACCGACTCCCGTGCCCCACCATTGCACCGCCGATATCGATTCCCCTAGCAGCGGTCCCGATAAAATGCTGGTGGCTATCGGCTGCAATGCTGTGATGAGGGCCACAATCCAGGGAGAGACTCCCAGCGTGATCGCTCCAAATACGGCACTGAGCCATACCGCATGAGCGAGTAAACCAATGAGGGCTGAGCGGGCGATCGCGGTCTTACTGTGAAATCGTAACTGCCGACGAGAGCTCAGCCAAATCAACAGCACTAACGCGACACAGACATAGCGCACAAACAGCAGCGTAAATACCCCTGCGTAGGGCAACCCATATTTCGCGCCAATGAAGCCCGAACTCCACAGCACCACAAACAGCAATTCGAGTCCGAGAATTTGCATCCTGAATACCTCATGGGATAGGACAGTTCCGCGCAATCACACCCGGCCGATGAATATTTCGATTGAGCATCCATCCCAGCGCAAACATGTCTTGAGCACGAAAGCGTCTACAGCAGCTTCTCAACCACAGTGGCCGCTAGGGACTCGCCAAAATATTCCACTGTCACTTGGGTCCCCGGCGCGGCATAGCCCAACGGCAAATACGCGTAGGCGATGCAGCGCCCCAAACTGTAGCCATAACCGGCACTGGTGACATAGCCCAAGACCTTGCCATCGGCCAGCACGGGCTCCTTACCCATTACCACCGCCGTCGGGTCATCCAGCGTGAGGAAGCAGAGCTGACGGCTGGCGTACTCCCGACGCTGCAGCAAGGCAGTCTTGCCGATGAAATCGCCCTGGTTTGGCTTCACTGCAAAGCCCAGTCCCGCCTCGTAAGGATCGTACTCGGTGTGAATGTCGGTACCCCAGAACAAAAACCCTTTCTCTAATCGCAGTGTCTCAAACGCCCCTAACCCCGCCGCGATCAGGCCATACTTCTGTCCAGCGGCCCACAGGGTATCCCAGAGCTTCAGCCCGCATTCCATCGGCGCATAAATTTCCCACCCGGCTTCCCCCACATAGGAAACTCGCACCGCCCGCACCGGCAGGTTGCCAATGGCCAGCGACTGTTGGGTAAAGAACTTAAACTTGTCTTTGGAAACGTCCGTAGAGGTCACCGCTTGTAAAATCGCCGGTGCCTGTGGCCCCCACAACCCCACACAGCAATAGCTCGACGACACATCGGTCAGGCGCACGGTGCCGGTGGCTGGTAAGTGAGCTTGCATCCAGGCCCAGTCATGCCCCTGCACCGAGCCACCCGTCACCACCCAATATTTCTCGGGTGCTAACCGGCTGACGGTGAGGTCACACATGATGCCGCCGTTCGCATCGAGCATGGCAGTGTAGATCACCTTACCCACCGGCTGATCAATATTGTTGGCACAAAGGGTTTGCAAATACGCCACCACGCCTGGCCCAGTGACTTCAAATTTGGCAAAGGGGGTGAGGTCATAGAGGGCGGCTTGGGCACGGGTAGCGAGATGCTCTGCCCCCTGAATCGGCGACCAGTGTTTGGCAGCCCAGTCGTGGCGAGACGGCACGGTGTACTCATCCAGCAGGGCGATATTGGCCTTAAACCACTGGGGCCGCTCCCAACCGGCACTAAAGACAAACTGCGCCCCTAAATCTTGCAACCGGGGATAGAACGGGCTGACGCGCAGTTCCCGCGAGTGGGTCTGCTGATCGAGCGGGTGAATAATGTCGTACACCTCGTCGTATTGCTGCGCCCCCGCGCGGACGATAAAGTCAGCCTGCTGGCAAACGGTCGGGAACCGATGAATATCCATCTCGTGAATGTCGAGGCTGGGCACCCTGGTAGTCATGAGTTCAGCGACAATTTTGCCGACCCCACCGCCGTGGGTCACCCACACGGCTTCGGCCACCCAAAAGCCTTTGGCCTTGGTCGATTCGCCAATGACGGAACCGCTGTCCGGCGTGAAGGAAAACATGCCGTTGATTTTGTAGGGCAGGTCTGCCCCTTGTAGCGCGGGGAACAACTCGGTGGTCGATCGCCAAGCGGGGCCAAAGTGCTCTTCGGTAAAGGGCTTGACTGAAGGCATCACCGGCGCTTCGGCGTAGGGCAAAATGTTGTCTGGATCAACCAGCAGCGGCTCATGCTGGTAAGACCCGATGCCCCAGCAGTCCCCATGCTGCCGGAAATACATGGCGTGATCTTGGTGCCGGATGATGGGGTGGGTCACTTCTTCTGTGGCCCCCGCCAGCTCCGGAATCGGGGCGGTTTTCACATACTGGTGCTGCACCGGCGTCAGGGGAATGATTTCGCCCACCATGCGACCAATGCGCGGCCCCCAAATGCCCGCACAGACGAGCACTTGGTCGGTCTCGATGCGACCTTGGTCGGTGATAACAGCCTTAACCTGCCCCTCGACCACTTCAATATCTGTGACTGTCGTATCACCGTAGAACTCAGCAGCTCCCGCTTCTATGGCGTGGTTGGCTAGGGCTGCCGCTGCCCGCAGCGCCTTGGCGATACCATCCGTAGGCACGTAGTAGCCGCCAAGAATCTTGGTTTCGTCCATCAGGGGGACTTTGGCTTTGACCTCTGCTGGCGTCAGCAAGGTCGCCCCATCCACCCCCCAGGATTTGGCCCAGCCCAATTTGCGCCGGAGTTCTGCCATCCGCGCCTCGGTGTAGGCCACTTCGATGCCACCGCAGGGATAATAGGCGGGGCCTTCAGCCGTGCTCAGCTGGCTATACAGATCGATGGTGTACTGGGCCAGCTTGGTCATGGTTTTGGAGGCGTTGGTTTGGAACACCAGACCGGGAGCATGGGACGTGGAGCCACCAGTGGCGAAGAGAGGCCCTTGTTCAACAACGACCATATCTTTCCAGCCCTGTTTGGCGAGGTGATAGGTGGTGCTACAGCCGACGATACCAGCACCAATGACGACGAGGGTGGCGTTGGTTTTCATGGAATTCTCCGAGGTGGGTGTGAGGGTGGCAGGGTTGGGGCATAACCGATCGCAGGGGCGAGGCATGGTCGGAATCACGCATCGGACAAATCCGAAATGCAGGGGCGACCATGCCTCGCCCCTGCGGGATGTGTCGGGCTATTGCAACCCACGTCGCCCCTTTATTCGCCGACGGCCTGGGCGACCGTCTGCTGAAACCGGTAGACTGGCTGCTCTAACTCGGGGGAAAAGCAGCCGCCATCGAAGCGGGGCGAGTTGCGGCCAGTTTGCAAGCGCTCGATCATGGCAATGTCTTCGTCGTTGGTATCGCGCCAGAGATCAATGGGCAGGTCGCGTAGCGCTTTATTTTCTGGCGTCATGGCCTCATCTCCGATGAAATAAAAGGCCAGGCGCTCTTGCGTTTGGGTGGGGCTCAGGGGGTTGACGGTAAAGGCCAAAAAGTAGTCAGGGTGGACGCCGAGCATGAGGTTGGGAAACACGGTGATGTATTCAGCAACGGTTTCCTTTTGATGGGCCTCTAGATTGGGCAAAGTGGGGAGCGATCGCCCCTCAATCTCACCACTTTTATAGAGCAGGCTACCCTGACCGACATGGATATCGCCGACGTCGAAGGCAAAGTGGTCTTCCATGCGAGAGCAACTGTTCAAGGCGGGATGCACCCAGCTCAAGTGATAGCTTTCCGAAAAGTTTTCGACAGCGAGCTTCCAGTTGGCATGGCACTGCAGGGAGAGTTCACGGGGCTCGTGACGCAGCAAGGTCAGATCGTACAGCGCCCAGCGATCGCGAACCGGCTGCAAATAATCTGCCAGAGGCGGCGCATCTCCCGACAAATTGACGAAGATCAGATCAAGCCACTGATCACAGCGAATGGTCTGCAGGCCGCGCTTGTCGCGATCGAAGCCTTCGTAGGAATCTTTGTAGTAGCCGCCGAAATGGGGCGTGTTTTTCAGGCTGCCGTCAAGCTTGTAAGTCCAGGAGTGATAGGGGCAACGCAGGTGGGCCTGCACGTGGCAGGGCTGATCAACTAGCTGCAGGCCGCGATGACTACAGATATTGTGGAAGGCCCCGATTTTGCCCGCGCGATCGCGCACCAGCACAATGGGCATTCCGGCGACATCCGTGGGATACACATCCCCTGGATTCGGCAGGTCTGATGCTAAACCGACACAGACCCAGTAGCGACTAAACACCGTTTGCCGCTCTTGCTCTAAATGCTGAGCACTCGTATACGCCTCACCCGACAAACCGGGCTGACGATAGTCATCCAAGTGGATTACGGCTGATTCCACCCCCGGATTCGGCTCCTGATAACGACTGCAGGGGTCAACCAGAGTCAGTTCAGGCGGGGAAGCAACAATTTTTTCCTGAGTCATATTCTGCCTCTGTGGCGCTTGCACGAAATTTATCGGGGCACTCACCGGTAACCAAAGACCCATCGCAGACGCACTGGGCAACTCAGCATCCACCTAAAAACGGCTTAATGGATGTTGTCATTACAAGTGCTTCAAACATGTCATCACAAGTCATATAAGAGACCATAAAGGCGCGAAAACACTTTTTATGTTCTCTGTTTTACAATTTAAAAACTTTTTTGTAGGAATTTCCCGAGCCGGTGAAGTCCTTTTAAAGAAGCCTGTTCAACGCCTGAGAGCAATAGTTCAAGAGGCTACAGCCGCTATATTCCCTGTCAAAAATCAAGATTTCAAGACTTATCACAACAACGGTATCGGCAATGACATTCTTTTAAGTTGGCACGGCCTAAGTTCGTTTTCGATAGAGTTTCTCAGCTGCTTGCCACAGCTAAGAGAGTGGTTCCTTTCTGCAGGAAAAGGACCTTTGCAGGCTGAGACGTTGCGATCGCTGCCTAAGTTAGGCCCACAAAACCCTGTTACGGGGTGTTGTGATTTCTTGACAATCGTGTGATTTCTACTGAAAAGTGTTCACAGGCAACATGATTGGCAGGCAAGAAGTGGCGGCGTCAGTGACGGAATTGAGCAGTAATTTGCTGTGGTTCCGGTTCACGAAACTCTCTGTTTAAGAAACATTGCAGTGCTACGACGGATGTTTCTTGCAGAGATCTGTTTGCCGTTTGTTGATGTGTTGAAAACTGAATCACCCTTATGACTAATCAGAACGATGGGCACGGGGGGCATGACGAGCATCCATTTGTGATGCCAGAACATGCCCCCACGCGTCATATTAGTCGCCGGCCTGGCGATCGCAATATCAAAGGCAAAGGCTTTGATTTCCATCCCGAGGTCTTCCTGGTATCCGGGGGATTAATCATACTATTTGTAGCGTTTACCCTGATTTTTCAAGAACCTGCCGAGACGACTTTTGGCGCAGTTCAGGGGTTTATCGCGGGCTCTTTAGGATGGTTTTTCATCCTCTCAGTATCCCTCTTCCTAATATTCACCATCTTTCTGGCGTTCAGTAAGTTGGGGCAAGTCCGTCTCGGCGGCCCCGATGCCAAGCCAGAGTTTCCTACCTTCGCCTGGGTGGCTATGCTCATCAGCGCGGGGATGGGGATTGGTCTCATGTTTTGGAGCGTGGCTGAACCCACTTTCCACTTCCAAGATCCCCCCGCTTTGCTGGGTAATATCACCCCAAATACCGCCGATGCGGCCAAGCAGGCTTTGGGCATTACCTTTTTCCATTGGGGCTTGCATGCCTGGGGCATTTACGCCCTGGTGGGTCTATCACTCGCCTTTTTTGCCTTTAACTGGGGCCTACCGCTGACCATCCGCTCAGTGTTTTATCCCTTGCTGGGTGAAAAGATCTACGGCTGGCCGGGGAACGTCATTGACATTTTGGCCGTGGCTTCCACACTGTTCGGTCTCGCCACCTCCCTCGGGTTTGGCGTCCAGCAAGTTAACGCAGGCTTCAACTTCTTGTTTGGGCTACAAATTAGTACCCCGGTGCAAGTGGGGCTCATTTTCATTATCACGGGCTTTGCCACGGCCTCTGTGGTCTCTGGCTTAGGGAATGGCGTCCGGCGCTTGAGCGAGCTGAACATGATTTTGGCAGCGGTGCTCATGGGCTTTGTGCTGCTGGTTGGCCCCACCTTGTTCATCCTCAATTCATTTGTGGAAACTCTGGGCTACTATGCCGCTTCCCTACCCACCTTGAGCTTCTGGACAGAAACATTCTCGGGTACTAGCTGGCAAAATAGCTGGACGGTCTTTTATTGGGGCTGGTGGGTGTCGTGGTCGCCGTTTGTGGGCATCTTCATCGCTCGGGTCTCCAAAGGACGCACAGTGCGAGAGTTCATCCTAGGCGTGCTGCTGCTGCCTTCTATGCTGACCTTTTTGTGGATGTCAGTGTTTGGTGGCACTGCCCTCAGCTTTGAGCTGAATGAAGCCACAGCAGGCGTCATTAGCACCGCCGTGGGCGAAAACGTAGCGACGGCCTTGTTTGTCATGCTGCAGCAACTGCCGCTCACTGGCATTACGTCCTTTGTGGCCATTGTGTTGGTGGTGGTCTTCTTCGTGACCTCTTCTGACTCCGGTTCACTGGTAGTGGATAGCTTGACCTCGGGTGGCAAGCTCGAACCGCCCGTGCCTCAACGGGTCTTTTGGGCGGTGATGGAAGGTGTCGTGGCGGCAGCCCTGCTGTTGGGCGGCGGTCTAGGCGCTTTGCAGACGGCTTCGATCGCCACGGGCTTTCCCTTTGCGATTGTTCTGTTGATTATGTGCTACAGCATCTACAAAGGGCTGCGGTATGAGCATGATGTGGTGCATGTGAAAAAGGTGCTGCAAGACTCGGAAGCCGCCGAAAAAGCGATCGCGTCCTAACGGGATCTTTTGCTTTTTTCTCTGGCGGGAGAGGCGTCATCAGCCTGATAAACCTCATCCAGATTCAGCAGTGGAGTTTTGACATCGGATGCAACCTCACCGCCTGCGGGACCTCTCCTTGAGAAGGCTACTGCTTATACACATCTCTAGAACTCAGCGAAAATGGTAGATCCCCCGCTGTCGCTGCCCCCTTGAAAAGGGGGCTCTATACGATTTGAACTTGGATGTCCCCCTTTTTAAGGGGGATTGAGGGGGATCTCACCTAATGTGTGTTCTAAAGAATGACTTATGTATAAGCCGTAGCCTTGAGAAGGAGAGGCTTAACTAGCCTCTGGCTCCTCTCCTACGCCCTCCGGGCAGGCTTCGCCACAGGCAAGAAGAGGTGAGGTGAGGTTTTCCCCAGCCAGCACACCGCCAGTTTTCAACTTGGATGTAGTTTGACGCCTCCCTGGCAAGCCTGATCTTTCCGGGTTGAACTTTCAGCAAGACAAGATTCGAGCAAATCTGCGTGAGGCGATCGCTCACCTTTTCCCCAGACCGGGCGACCCTTCTGAGCAAACTCTATCAAGTGTTGTGTTGTGGCAGCGACGGGTGGCGATCGTGGCTCGTCGCCTAGCGGTGGCAAAATTTTGGCTGTACCCCTGACTTTTCGCTAGGAGTTTGTTTGGCAATGGTGAAGCAGTTTGATGTCATCGTGGTAGGTGCGGGCGGTGTCGGCAGTGCCGCCGCTTACTATCTGGCCAAGGCCGGACAAAAGGTTCTCTTGTTAGAACAGTTTGAGCTGAATCATCAAAACGGCAGCTCTTATGGTCAGTCGCGGGTGATTCGCTACACCTACGACAATCCCATCTATGTGAACCTCATGCGGGACGCTTATCCCCTCTGGTTTGCGTTGCAAGAAGAAGCTGGCGAACAGCTTTATATCAAAACCGGGGGCCTGGATTTTGGCTTTCCCGAAACGGATACCTTCCAACGCATGAAGACCAGCTTGGATGAATCCCGCTTGGAGTACGAGCACCTTGCTAAAGCTGACATTGCTCAGCGGTATCCTCAATTTGCGCTCGAAGACGGCATGGAAGGCCTGTTCAACCCCGATGCCGGTTTGCTGAAAACCTCGCGTTGCGTCCTGGCCCATGCGCGACTGGCTCAGCAAAGGGGCGCGACGGTGATTGATCAGACGCCGGTGCTCAAAATCACCCCTTCAGACCATGGTGTTGAGGTGCAGACGGAGACGGAGACGTATGGGTGCGATCGCATCGTGCTCACCGTGGGGAGTTGGGCCAAGGGCCTGCTCGCTGAACAAGGGATTGACCTGCCGCTCAAGATCATGCCGTGCCAACTCGGCTTCTATGAACCCAAAAATGCCGCTGACTTTGAACCCGGCAAATTCCCCGTGTTCTTTGCCCATATGAATGGCGACTATGGCGAAATGCCCTACGGCATTCCCCACGAAGACCCCAGCGTCGGCGTCAAAGTCACCACGTTTTACGGCTGGGACACCGTGGACAAGCCCAGCGAGGTGGACTATACCCCCAGTCAGGCGTGGACCGAGCGCATCCGTGACTGGGCCAGCCAATACGTTCCCGGCGCGGCGGGGCCGCTGCTCCACACCCGGCGCTGCCTCTATACCCTGACCCCCGACAAGGATTTCGTCGTTGATCAGCATCCCGACTATCCCCATGTGGTCATCGGCGCGGGCTTCTCGGGACACGGCTTTAAATTCACCACGTTGATGGGCAAGATGCTAGCCGACTTGGCGATCGCGGGCAGCACGCCCCACGACACCAGCTTGTTTAAGCTGGCGCGGTTTCAGACGGTGGCCGCCTAGGGTTGGCAGAAACGTGAACCCAAACCTCAATGCTCGATGACTGCAGTGGTGTCAGTTTCCGGGTGTGCTTTACCCGTACTATTCCCCCGTCTCCTTCCTCACACCGCTTGCCTGGGGAGTATCAGTGCGGGGACTGTGGATTCTGATCTCCCCCTGAGATTGAGGAAAGGTGGACAAGGTTAGATGCAACATTCAACTGCGTCAGTCCTGGTGCCACGGTGGGTAAACCGGAACTGATTCGATAAGATGCCAAAGATAATCAGCAAACGATGACAATTCCCATGATTTCCAGCGGGCCAGATGCCGAGAACCAGCCGTTACATGTGGCAATCTCGGAGCAGTTGAAGCGCAAAATTGAAGTCGGCGACTATGTGCCCGGTAGCCGCTTACCCAGTGAATTTGACTTAGGTCAAGCCTTTGGCGTTAGTCGTACCACCATCCGCAAGGCGATCGCTAACCTGACGCAGCAGGGCTTTGTGACCACCCAGCAAGGCAAAGGCATCTTTGTCACCGAGCAGCACAAGATCAGCTTTTCGATGTCCAACCCGCTGATGCAGTTTGACGCCGCCTTGCAGCAGCAGGGCTATGAGGCACGGGTGCATTCACTGCGGTTTCAGCCCATTGCGGCCCCTGCAGAGGTGAGCTGCCAACTGCAGCTAACCGAGCCGTCCGCCACGGTGTATTGGCAAGAGAAAATCATCTATGCCGACGAGTCGCCGATCGCCCTCGACATCGCCTACTATCCAGCGGCGATCGCGATGACGCTCGCCAGCGAACTGCAGCAGGGATTTACCTACAGCACCCTAGCGCAGGGCGGCATCACCCTCACTGCAGCAGCAGTGCGACTAGAGAGTGTGCCCGCCACCTATGAACTCAGTGAGTATTTGGCAGTACCGCTGGGGATGCCGCTGCTGGTATTTAACTATTTGGCCTATCAGGGCGATCGGCAGCCTGTCGTCTGTGGCAAAACCCTATCGCGCTCTGATTGGACCTGCTATACCGCCGAAGTTGAGGTCATCGCCTAACTCATTGGGGTAAAACGGCTGCGTACCACACAGTATTGCGATATTGCTGCTCACTAAGAAAACCTGATTACCGTATTTGTCTCTGTTGAGATGGCCAAGGTAATTATTCAGTTAAGAGCAGCCCAAAGCTGGCGAACTCCAGATGTCATTTGGGTCGTCACTATGATGTCGTGTGTCGCCGTCTTTTTTCTGGCAAATGATGCCCATTTAGCGAATGCCTCAAATTTAGCTTTTTTGTTTTAGGCATTCTTTTGAGCTGAATAAATTAGAGCGCACACCAGGCAGCATGCCTACACACCCAATTGCCTGGCGATCTGATAGATCCGACAAGCTTCTGCAGCAGGGGGTGAGAAACGTTAGACCATAAGCAATATCTGGGAACTCTAAGTCTGGAAGGTAATCGGGTTTGTATAGCACTGTCATTATGTCTAAGTCAGATGAATTAATGACTTCTTCGCATGAAACAATTGTTGATCTAAAACAAGCACTCAGAGAAGCTAAGGCAGAGATCAAAGCACTCAAGGACTCTCGCGAACAGGAATACCTTTGCCGTGCACAAATAGAGAATGATCTGAAAGCCTCTCAAAAATTATTGCAATTGGTTATCGATACGTTGCCAGAAGCAATTTTCTGGAAAGATCAAAACTTAGTTTATCTTGGCTGCAATCAAAACTTTGCGGAAGATGCAGGCGTTGGTGTTTCTCAAAACATTGTCGGCAAAACAGACTACGATCTAGCCTGGAAAAAAGAAGAAGCAGATTTCTTTCAACAATGCGATCGTCGAGTGATGTCAGCTAATCAGTCTGAATTCGGAATTGTGGAACCACAGCTGCAAGGCGATGGGAAACAGGCTTGGCTAGAAACCAACAAAGCACCGCTGCACGACCCTGATGGTCAGGTGATTGGCATTTTAGGCACTTATCAAGACATTACAGAACGCAAGGAAGCAGAGATTGAACGACAGGAATTAAATCAGAAACTTTCATCCCAAACCTCAGAGTTACAGTCAGCATTAGAGCAACTTAAAAAATACAAATTAAAGCTTGAAGAATTAGTAGGCATTCGTACTGCCGAACTTGAAAGCACTTTAAGCGAGCTGAAGCAGACCCAGCATCAGATCATCCAAAGTGAAAAGATGTCGAGCCTAGGGCAATTGGTTGCAGGGGTAGCTCACGAGATTAATAATCCGGTCAACTTCATCTATGGCAACCTTCATCATGTCCAAGAATATGCCCAAAGTTTGCTTGATTTGATACGCCTCTACCAAAAACGCTATCCATACCCAATGACTGAGATCCAGGTCGCCATAGAGAAGGTCGAGCTGAGTTTTATCGAAGATGACTTACCTCGACTTTTATCTTCCATGAATATGGGTATCGAGCGGATTCAAAACATTGTTTCATCGCTTCGGAGTTTCTCAAGGCTAGATGAATCGGATTATAAAGCAGTAAACATTCACGAAGGGATTGAAAGCACCCTACTGCTCTTGCAGCACCGTCTTCAGCAACAGTCAGGTCAATCTGAAATCCAGATAATTAAGGACTATGGAACACTACCGCTAATAGAATGCTATGCCGGGCAGCTCAATCAAGTCTTTATGAATATTCTATCCAATGCCATCGATGCTCTAGAAGAGGCAAGTGCTCAGCGCACCAGTCAGCAAATCAAAGATACTATCGGCAAAATTACTATCCAAACTTCTATGATCGATTCTCAATGGATCAAAGTTTCGATCTCAGATAATGGTTTAGGCATCTCTGATGCGGTCAAACAAAAAATTTTTGACCCCTTTTTCACTACAAAATCTGTCGGTAAGGGTACGGGAATGGGCATGTCAATTAGCTATAAAATTATCACGGAGAAACATCGAGGAAAGTTGGAATGCGGCTCTAGCCTTGGTAAAGGTACGAGTTTTATTATTCAGATTCCTGTGCAGCAACCAGTGCCAACTCTATGACCTCAAATGGCATTTCTATCGGATTTTAAAACCTTTAAAGAATTATTTTCACGATGCGAGATTGCTTTAATTATCTAATCGCTCTAGACATTACTGACTATCCATTAGCGAACTCAATCACCAATAAGCTGCAGCAGAGATTTACCTACAGCGCCCTAGCAAAGAGTGGCATCACCCTCAATGGGGCAGCAGTGAACCTAGAGAGAGTGTCAGCAACCTACGAATTCAGCGAATATTTAGCCGTTCCGCTGGGGATGCCGCTGCTGGTATTTAACCATCTGGCTTATCAGGGCGATCGGCAGCCCGTAGGCTGTGGCAAAACCCTATCGCGCTCTGACTGGACCTGCTATACCGCCGAAGTTGAGGTCGCTTCGCCTGGCTTGCCGGGGTAGAGCTTGTGTACATGTGATGAAAACGGTCTCTCTAAGATCCAACGGTTAAAGTGCCAAAGTTTGGCACCGCTTTACGCCTGGTTAGATCAGATCAGGTTATCCTTTTGTTACTGGAGTTTTTGGCTGTCTGGTATCGAACAAAGTGCCTGCAATGACGTTTGATCAAGGTAAAACATTACTTTAATCATCAAGCTGAAGAGTTGACTCATCCAATCGCTCAGTACATGCATTTAGGCTAAACACTGCCTTGCGATAATGAGAGGAGAGGTTTTATGCAAGTGACAATCAATCTGCCCCCAGATTTGGAGCAAGATTTGATCCGTCAAGCGGCCCGCTCTAACATGCCGCTGCAGACTCTCATTTTGCAAACTTTACGTCGGACAACTCAATCAACTGCAGCCACTTCACAGTGGTCAAAGATAGTCTTAGCTTACGAAGGGATGCCTGATTTCCCAGCCTTTGAGGCTTGCCGTGACGAACTCCTTCCGCCCCGTGAACCAGAACTGTTTTGATGCGCTATCTCCTCGATACCTGCGTCATTAGCGATTTCATCAAAGGTGAATCCGGAACGATTGCCAGACTTAAGCAAACACCACCTGTTGATATCGCCATTTCAGCCGTGACTGTGATGGAATTGCGATACGGCTTAGCCCTCAATCCGCAACGGGCTCAGAAGGTTGAGCCAGCGATTTTCAGCATTTTAGCTGCCGTTACTGTCCTGCCTTTCAGCAACGGCGAGGCTGAACAAGCCGCTCGAATTCGGGCTGTGCTCAAATCTCAAGGACAACCTATCGGCGCTTACGATGTCTTGATTGCGGCTACTGCCCTTCAACATGACTTGATTATGGTTACAGCAAACCAAAAAGAATTCGAACGGGTTGCCAACTTACAACTCGAAAATTGGCGGCAAACCTAGATGCGTAGAGATCGCCTGATCTTGAGGATGGGCAGCTTACCGCCACACCTTAGCCACCTGACCCTGTAAGGATTGATTGAGAAAAGGCGTATTGCAGGCAGGCGATCGCAACGTGGCCGCCGCCACCCGCCACGTCTGAGCCGGGTCGAACAAAAATGCCTCTACGGGCTGACCCACCGCGATCGTCGGTGGGGCGAGACCCAAACAGCGAGCGGGGCCACAGCTCATGGCCTGCAGCAGTTCCCGTGGCGTCCAGTCATGGGTGGCGACGAATCGTTGCCAGAGGGCAGGCAGGGCCAACTCCAACCCGATCGCACCGGGTGGCGCGTCACCAAAGGCCACCGTTTTTTCTTCATAGGTGTAGGGGCTGTGGTCGATCGCGATCGCGGCCAGCACGCCGGATTTCACCCCGGCAATCAGCGCCGCCTGATCGGCCGGATTACCCAGCGGCGGTTCCAACCGTAAATTGGGGTCATAGCGCAAGGCATCGGCGGTGGAAAACAGCAGGTGCAGCCAGGTGGCGCTAGCGGTGACGGGCAATCCAGCGGTCTGAGCCGCCTGCACTAGCTCCTCACTGCTGGCGGTCGATAGGCGCAGCAGAGGTACGGGCGTGCCGATTTCGCGCACCAGCTCTAGCACCGTGGTCAGCGCAGCGGTTTCAGCGGCGACCAGCGTCCCCGGCAGTCCCCCCATTTGTGCTAAGGAACCCTCGCGGGCAATACCGTTACCGGCTAGGGTGCGATCGCAGGGCCAGAGGGCGATGGGTCGCTGTAGGGGATGGGCATATTCCAACAGGCGACGCAGCAGGACGGGATTGCTCAGCGGTTGACCATCGGCAAACCCCGCCAGGGCCAAGTCTGCCGTCCCGGCGATCGCGGCTAGCTCGGTCATGTGCTCGCCTTGAGCGCCGAGGGTTAGCGCTGCCCAGGGCAGCAGCGTCGGTCGCGGGTTCACCCCAGACGCCTCGGCCAAACTCAACAAATGGCGAATCGCGGCGGGCTGATCTAACGGTGGATCGGTATCGGGCAAAATGCCGAGGCGCGTCACCCCACCCGCGATCGCCCCCGCCAGCAAATCTGCCAGGGCTTCACGGGGTGCGTTGCCCGGTTCACTACTGTGGCTATACAGATCGACCAGACCCGGCGCGAGAATTTTGCCGGTGCCGTCGATGATTTCCACCTCACTGTCGGGGCGATCAAGGCGGGGGGCAATGGCCCGAAACCGGCCCGACTCGATCCACACATCGGCAATCTGATCGGTCTGCGTCGCGGGGTCGACCACCCGCACCTGCTGCAGTAAGGTGCCTGTCATGCTTCCTGCCCACCCGGCGGACACCGCATCCCCAGGCGGGTCTGGCCTGCCCCCATTTAGAGCGCCCCCGCAGCCGTTTGATCAACCCCGCTGCCCGAGAGGTGGATGGTGATATTCGCTGCCGTCAGCACCGGCGCACTCTCCACCCCGGTAGGATAGTCAAGCACGCTCACCGCGCCGTTGCCCTGCTTAAACTGCCAAAACGACGCTGGCCCTAACCCCATCACATGGCAGAGAATGGCTTTGTTGACGGCGTCGTGAGCGGCGACCAGCACCGTCACGGGCTGGTCGGTGCCGCTGTATCGCGCGACGATGTCGTTCCAAGCGGCGATCGCCCGCGCCCATACCTGCTCCAGATTTTCGCCCCCCTCACCGGGCATATCCACCGTTTCGGGGTGGGCTTGCCACTGCTGTAACATGCCGGGATAGCCCGATTCAATCTCGTTTTCGTAGAGTCCTTCCCATTCGCCGTGGCCGATTTCCTTCAGGCCATCGGTGGTGCTGAGCGTGATGTGGGGATGGTGCTGCAAAATCAGCTCTGCCGTTTCCTTCGGACGCGAGAGCGAGCTGCTCACCGCCGCGTCAATTTTCACGTCTTTCAAAAATCCCGCCGCCTGTTTTCCCTGGTTCCGGCCGTTCTCATTGAGGGGAATGTCGATCTGCCCTTGAAAGCGCTTTTGGCGGTTCCATTCGGTTTCACCGTGACGCACCAGCAGCAGGCGGGGGCCGTGGTAGCGCGATCGCCG
>JBHJJI010000224.1:0-4002 GCA_050042805.1 Leptolyngbyaceae cyanobacterium | reverse complement strand
GGTTAAGGAAACTCCTAAGGAGTCACCGTCGGAGACTGAGGACGTTTACCCAGAGCCTTGCGAATGGCCCCGACGGGGCCACGATCTTGCCAAGACACGCCGCTCTGAGACGAGTGGCCAATCCCTTGGGTCAGGCGATCGCGCACCCCCGCCATGATGACAATACCGAGTCCGCCCACTGCCGCCAGACCCACATCTAAGCGGCCAATACCTCGGTTGACCATATGGCCTAACCCTTCGACCGCAATCAATGAGGCAATCACGACCATCGACAGCGCCAGCATGATGGACTGATTGACGCCCGCTAAAATCGTCGGCATCGCCAGCGGAATTTGCACTTCCCAGAGCATTTGTCTCGGCGTTGAGCCAAAAGACTGGGCCGCTTCAATCGTTTCCAGAGAAACTTGACGAATGCCGATGTTCGTCAGGCGGATCAGCGGGGGCACCGCAAAAATAAAGGTCACGATCACCCCTGGCACTTTGCCGGTGCCAAATAGCATGACCACCGGCACCAGGTAGACAAAAGCGGGCAGCGTTTGCATCGCGTCTAAGACCGGTCGAATGGTGGCCTCCACGCGATCGCTGCGGGCAGAGGCGATGCCCAATGGCAAACCGACACAAATGCACAGCACACCCGCCGTGATCACCAGTGACAAGGTGGTCCTGGTTTCTGGCCAAGCGCCCATCAACCCCACAAAGGTCATCGCCAGCACACTAAAGATGGCTAAACCCCGACTGGCAAATTGCCAGGCAAATAACCCCAACACCGCCAGAAAAATAATCGGGGGCACTGCTTGCAAGAACGCCTCAATCCCATTGAGGGTTTGGCTAATGGGGACCCGGATCAGCTGAAAGATCCAGCGGAAGTTGGTCACAATCCAATCTACCGCGATCGAAATCCAATCGCCCAACGGAATGATCTCCGTCGACTGGTTGAGAAATAACCAGTTAAAAAAGTCTGGAATTGCAGTATCCATGATTTCAAAAAAATTACAGCTGAGGCTGGGCGGCTGACCGACTCCGATGACCAACGGTGGCACGGAACTGTCGTCAGGGAATACCAATGGGCTATCGGAGTAGCAGCAACCGCCGCTCGATCAAACAGCCACGGGGCCAACTTGGGACTCGGGCGCGGCGGCACCCTCCTCAGCGCTCTGACTGAGACGACCGATGCTGGCGAGAATATCGGACTGCTCGACCACGCCCTTAAACTTGCCTTTGCGGTTAACCACCGCGATGGGAGCGCCATATTGAGCGAGGTGGAAAATTTCTTCCAGGCTGGTCGAGGCTTCCACCGTGGGGAAATCCGTCCGCATGACCGATTCCACGTCTTCAACACCACTTTGCACGGCGCTTTCCAGATCTTTGCGGTTGAGGATGCCAACGGGTTTGCCCTGGCGGTCAACCACGTGCATGCGACGGCGTTGGTGGGTATGCATATCTTCCAACGAGGCGCGGGCTGACCCCTGCCCCAAGATAAAGGGCACCGTTTGCCGCACAATCGAGCCCGTCTTTAAGACCTGAGCCCGGTTCACATCTTGAGTAAAGGCCACAATGTAATCATCCACGGGGTTGGTGATGATTTCTTCCGGCGTACCCACTTGGACGAGATAACCATCCTTCATGATGGCGACGCGATCGCCAATTTTTAGCGCTTCTTGAATGTCGTGACTGATAAACACAATGGTGCGATGCAATTCGGTTTGTAACCGCATCAACTCGTCTTGCATCTCCCGGCGAATCAACGGATCGAGAGCGCTAAAGGCTTCGTCCATTAACAAAATCGGCGCATCCGTTGCCAGTGCTCGGGCCAACCCCACCCGTTGCTGCATGCCACCACTAAGAGAACTGGGTGAGTAATCAGCCCATTTCTGCAGACCGACAATCTTGAGGGTATCGAGCGCTTTTTGTCGGCGCTCCTCAACGGGAATGCCCCGCATCTTCAAGCCGTATTCAGCATTTTCTAAAACTGACTTGTGGGGAAACAACCCAAATCGCTGAAAGACCATCGAGATCTGGGTACGACGCACCTCTCGTAGCCGTGGCAGATCCACCTTGGCGACATCTTCGCCATCGATGTAAACATGACCGCTGGTCGGCTCAATCAAACGATTGAGACATCGCACCAAAGTCGACTTGCCAGAGCCTGAGAGTCCCATAATGACAAACAGTTCCCCTTCCGCAATGGAGAGCGAAACATCGGCGACGCCCAACACATGCCCCGTCGCTTGCAAAATGTCATCTCGATTTCCCCCTTCCCGAAAAAGCTTCAGGGCATGGGTCGGATTTTTGCCGTAAATCTTAACCAGATTTTCGATCTGTATCTTAGGTTGTGAACTTGACATTGCTAACTCTGATGAAATCGAGCAGTCGGCTAGTTCACTCAAAGAGAGCGAAAAACCCACCTCCTCTTAAGCACTTTCAGCCCGCTGAACCAATGACCACTCCAGGCCTGGTGGTGCAGAAATCCCCTGAACCCCTAATCAAAGAGAGGATTCTCAGTAAGACAGTAATTTTGGAGGATTTCAAAAAACTGAAAGAAGGCAGTGGCTTGCAGCTGCTGATTTCCCATCAAAGCTATCCATCGTGAGACTCAGAAAAGTTTTCTACACCACTGAGTCACTACAGGTTACCGAATTATGACCATCTACGGAAATTTCTCTGCTGCAGATCTGGTCGGCAATAAACTGCTCGGCATCTATTTAGATGCCAAGGCTATAGGAAAATTTGAATTCCGATTAAGAATTGACTGCTTTTAAAATTCCGATTAAGTCTTTAGGACTGACGCATTGACAGAAAAACCGCAGGTGCATGGCTGGAGTTTATATTTTGTGACAAGGCAACTGGCCGTTATGCCCATGACTTCTCACCCCGCAAGGGTTTCGGTACCAATTCAGGAACCAGCGATCGGGGAATGGGGAAACGAAAGCCCGCAAGGGCGATCGCCCCTCCGGCTTTTGGCATTATTGAATGAAAATTCGGACGATCAGATCCCCGGTTTCTCACTCACGTTGTTATGGTCACGGTCTTCCCGACAGCAACCGAGGATTTTGGCATAATTTCCCAGGCAATTCCTCCGTGCCACAGAACAATTCTGAGCAGCAAAGATGACATAAGATGGCGATGATTCCCGGCGGAAGTATCTGTTTAGCGTGATCTTAGGATCCCCCGCTGTCGCTGCCCCCTTGAAAAGGGGGGCTAGCCACTCACGGGCTTGGACTTCCCCCTTTTTCTAGCGAAGCCATGCCCAAAGGGCTTTAGGGGGATTGAGGGGGATCGGCAGTAGCTGGACGCTAAACAGATACCGGCGGAATTGTCGCTTTTTGGTTGAAGCTTGTCTACAGTGCATCCCTTGGCCCATGCTCGCCTTTGAACGCCAGCAACTCTTTGACACCCTCAGCGCCCTGCCTTCAGCGCAGTTTGGCGCGATCGCGTTTGCCCTAGACCCACCCAGCGGCACCATTCCCGACGACACTGCCGCTCAGGGGAAACGGGTAGAGGCCCTGCTCAACTGGGCGGAAGGCCCAAGCGGAGTGGGACTGCAGGGAGTTCAAGCAGTGCTGTATCAGACCCTCGGCAAAACCGCGCCGCCCCAGACAGCCATCTGCCCCTATAAAGGCCTGTCTTACTTCGACTGTAATGATCGCGACCACCACTACTTTTACGGTCGCGAAACGCTGACCCAAACCCTGCTCGACAAGGTTGAACAGGATAACTTTTTGGCGATCGTCGGGGCCTCTGGCAGCGGTAAATCCTCCGTGCTGCGGGCTGGGCTGTTGCAGCAGCTCAAAGATCGCGATGATTGCGAAATCCGTCTTCTCGTGCCGGGTGAGCACCCCTTACAAAACCTGGGCCTCGCCTTCGTCGATGAAACCCTAGAACGCCTGGAGCGAGCCCATCAGTTGCAAACGGTGGACGAGCTGATATGCAAGGGAGCGACCGGGCTCGCCAGCCTGGTCAGAACCTCCCCGAAAAACCGCACCTTGCTCGTGGTCGATCAGT
>JBHJJI010000223.1:0-2469 GCA_050042805.1 Leptolyngbyaceae cyanobacterium | reverse complement strand
GCGGGCTTTTTGGGGGCTCTGCTGATTGGCTATGTGGTGATTGAGTCCACCAGCGATGACCATCACCTGTGGGATCACCGCGAAGACTTTTTGGATGGCCTCGTCAATCTGCTGCTGCGGAGCACCGCGCCCGCCACCACCACTGAGGGAGCTCTCGGCGACAACAGCCACCCGGAGCCCGATGTCGTTCAAGATCTCCCCGAACCCATTGCTCATCAAATTTTGAAGCAGGCCAAAGCGACGGGACCGCAAGACTACGCCTTGGCCTATGTGCTTTTTGGGGCCGGACTCTCACCCCATGAAATTGAGTGGCTGGAGCGATCGCACCACTTAAGTGACAAGTCACAGCACACCTTGCAGGTCGGCCACCGTCAAGGGGCGATTAATCAATGGATCTTGGGCAAACGCTACGGCTCTTACATCAACAATCCCCTGACCAAATGGCTGAAAAGCCGCAAAGATAGCCTCCCTTACTTATTTTTGGGAGAGGCAGCAGAAGCAGCGATGCCCGCTGCTGAGGTGGGTCAAAAATGGGCCGTGTGGACGGCAGACTTGACGCTGCCCTATCCCACGCATCCCGACCAGGCTAAACAGACCTGGTGTGTCGAGATGCTCATGCGCGGCATGGGGGTCGATAATCTCAGCATTTTGTCAGGGCTATCGACCGAGCAGCTAGCGCCCTACCTCTGTCGAGCCCGCGAAAAAGCCGCACTCGCACAAGCGCGCCAGCTCGATCAAAATCAGGCGTAGGACATTCAATCTAGAGGTTGCTCAACCCCAGGAATTTGGGGCACTGCGACTCTGATGACGTCGAGAAAGTGCTGTAACCGACGAGGACGGCGTCTGCCGGGTAATAAGGCCGCGTGAATGGTCAGCCGGGGCGCTCGCCATGGGGGCAACACATCGACGAGCATCTGATGGTTGAGATCATCGTCAATAAACCAACGCGGCAGGATAGCTAGACCCAGCCCGGCCAACGTCGCTTTGTGCAGCGCAAAAATATTATTGGTAGTCATCCGTACCGGCGGCGCTATCACTACTGTTTTCCCTTTGGCGTTCGTGAGGGGAATCTGGTGACCTTCAAACGGCTCTAGTGCCACCCAGGGAAACTGCGTTAGATCAGCGGGCTTGTTGGGGACGTTACCGGTTGCCAGTAAGGCGGGGGTAGCCACCACGATGCGTTCAACCTGCCCCAGCGGCTCGACGATCAGCGATTCGTCGCCAACTGAACCGATCTTGATCCAGCAGTCACACCCCACTTCGGCAAAGCGAATGCGCTGGTCTGCGAGCTGCCAAGACAGCGACAGCAAGGGATGCTGCTGCTGAAACTGCAGCATCGTGTCTAACAGATGTAGCTGCCCTAACGCCACCGGCGCCACAATCTTCAGGGTGCCTCTGAGGGCCTCTGCAGTCTCTAGGTGCTTCTCCTCCAGAGCTTCCCACTCATCTAGCAGCTGACGCGCATCAGCCAATAGCTCAGCCCCGGCAGCGGTCAGAGACAGATCGTGGGTGGTGCGACGCATCAGTTGCGATTGGAAGCGCGATTCTAACTCTGCCAACTGGCGACTCACCGATGGCTGAGATAGATTCAAATCGCGCGCGGCGGCACTAATGCTACCGGCATCGGCAATGCGCACAAATGTCTCCAGCAGCGTCAGTCGGTCTAACGATTTATTCATACGCAAAAAGCATAACAGCTATTTTTATCACTCGTCTACCAAATATCTGAGACTGCTGCCATAGTGAGTTCAGGTCACAGATAGCGTGAATGATGATGAAAAAGAAATCTTTGGTAGTCGGGGCTTCAGGCGGCATGGGCCAGAACCTCATCCAGCCTTTGTCGGGAAGCGAAGCGATGGTTTTTGTCGCTGTTTCACACCTTCCGCAATCACCACATCACTCCTTACCCAAATATTGAAGGCAACTCACTATGACGGACATGAATTCTGAAATTCCATTGGTTCACTCAACTTTCGCGATCGGGGGTGACCTAACCGTTAACCGCTTGGGCTACGGAGCGATGCGCCTGACCGGGCAACCGAGCAATTTTGGCCCCTACGCGGATTGGGCCGGCGGCAAAGCACTCCTGCGCACTGCGATCGCGCTAGGCGTTAACTTTATTGACACCGCCGAAGCCTATGGCCCTGGTGATAACGAAGACATCATTGCTGATGCGCTCTCCCCTTATCCTCAGAACTTGGTCATTGCCACAAAAGGCGGCATTCTCAACCCTGCCCCGAACAACATTCAGGCAGACGGTCGCCCAGAAACGCTACGACGCGGGGTGGAAGGGAGCTTACGACGACTCAAGCAAGACCAAATCGACCTGTATCAGCTGCACCGTCCTGATCCCAACGTGCCGTTTGAAGAATCAGTGCAAGCGCTGGCAGCGCTCAAGCAAGCCGGGAAGATTCGGCATGTAGGCCTCTCCAACATCACCCTCGAACAGTTGCAGACCGCTCAAGCGAT
>JBHJJI010000222.1:0-10883 GCA_050042805.1 Leptolyngbyaceae cyanobacterium | reverse complement strand
GTACGATGGCGTTTTTTGACGCCCTGGCAGCGGTCGAAAAAGAGCAGCAGCGTGATGTGCCCAATCCGTTACGGGAACCGAACCGTGATAAAGAAGGTTTTGGTCACGGTCAGGGCTACCTGTATCCCCATTCCTACCGAGAGCATTGGGTCGAGCAGCAATATTTGCCGTCGGGGCTGCAGGGGCAGGTGTTTTATCAGCCCTCTGAACAGGGTTATGAGCAGTCGATTCGGGCGCAAGTGGTGCGGCGACGCGAGGCCCAACTGGCAGCGATGGTCGAAGGCACCAGCACGCCTAGCTCGGAAGCGCTTACCTATAGCCCGGCTGATCCGGCGCGCGATCGCTGGCTGCAGCGCACCCTCAGCCAAACCGGAGAACGGTTAGCACAAGTGCGCGATCGCCTGTTTGTCGCCCTAGCACCCCAGCGCCACCACACGATTCTCGACTTGAATGCCCGTAGTGGCCTGCTCACCTGGGAGGCCGTGCGCCAGGTGCCCGAAGGCGGGGTATATGCCCGCGTTGCCGCCGAGCAAGATCTCGCCGCCCTAACCGAACAGGCACTGCGGCTGCCCGAATTGCAGCGTCCGGTGATTTTTCAAGCGGTGCTGGCGGATCTGCCTGAAGCTTTGGCCAGTGCCGCCCCGGATGTTCACTTTGATCGCCTGATCGGTCGCAATGTGTTCACGGCGATCGCCCCAACCACCGAACTGATCCACGCTCTGACAGCGCGGCTGGCCCCCAACGGTCGCTTGGCGCTGAGCGAAACGTTGCCTCGTGAGAGTCAGCGCCTGTGGGCGCTCCTGCCCGCCGACCAGGTTGAGACGTCTCTGCGCGATCGCTGGCAACAGGCCGAAGAGGCGCTCTATCAAGACCCGCAGAATCCTCGCTTGAGCTGGGAGGGTGAAACCTTAGCCACGCTGATTGCGGCGACCGGACTCTCGGTGCAGTGGTCACAGGCGGTTTCAGAGTCTGACCTGTGGATCAGTCCAAAGCTGTGCGATCGCTGGTTTGACGCGGCGAATCCGGCTAGTTATCGAAGTCGCTTGGCCCCAGCGCTATCTGATGCCGAGTTGGTCATCCTGGAACGACAGCTGCGGCGAGCCCTGCAAGATCAAACCGTGCCGTGGCGTTCAACTCAACTGTTTTTGACCGCAACTCGCTAAGACCAGGGCTCAGTTTCGGGACGGCATAGCTCGCGGGCAAAGGCCAGGGAGTCAGGGGGCAAGGCAGCTAGTTTCGGAGGCGCGGGTGCAGCAACGTTGGTGCAGCCAGCCCTCACGACCGCCAACTTTTGTCGCCTGCAGCTCTAAAAACCCACTTGCCTGTAAGATTTTGAAGAACCAGGAACCGCTAGCGACGCCCTGGGGTCATGCTAGTATCTGCTAAAAAATATGCCTGAATTATTCTAAGCTCCTAAAGTATTGGCTGAATAAGCCCAAGGCATTCGCCAAGGTTTGGCAAGAGCGAGGCTTACTAAGCGCAATCATCGATTCTGTTAATTACCTCAAATGGTTGCAGCAAGACCGTAGCCAGTATCTCAATTGGGTCAAGGCGCAGCAGTTAACAGAATCAGAGATCGTTCGGATTCGCGGCGAAATCGAGCAGTGGGAAAACGCCCCGACCTTTTCAGTTTTGGTGCCCGTTTACAACACCCGCCCCCAGTTACTCAAGGACGCGATCGAGTCAGTGCGATCGCAGATCTATCCCCACTGGCAACTTTATCTCGCGGATGATTGTTCGCCCTCTCGGGCAACTCGACGCGTGCTGCAGAAATACGAGGCCGCAGATAGCCGCATCCACGTCATTTTTCTCGAAAAAAATGGCGGCATCTCCAAGGCCACCAATGCTGCCCTCGAAGCGGCCACTGGCGATTACATTGCGCTGCTCGACCACGATGACGAATTAGCAGTCAATGCCCTTTACGAAAATGCCAAGGTCATTCGCCAGCATCCTGAAGCCGACATTCTCTACAGCGACGAAGACAAAATCACCGAATCAGGCCGTCGCCGCGATCCGTTCTTTAAACCCGACTGGTCGCCGGAGTATTTTCAGGGCTGCATGTACACCTGTCACTTAGGAGTCTACCGCACGTCTTTGGTAAAGCAGATTGGCGGCGTTCGCTCAGAGTTTGACGGCGCTCAAGACTGGGATCTCGTGCTGCGGCTGACCGAGCAGTCCCAGCAGATTTATCACATTCCCAAAGTGCTTTACCACTGGCGGCTGACGGCAACCTCCGTCACTGCTGGCGCGGAGGTCAAGGAATGGGCCTATGATGCGGCGCAGCGCGCCCTGACCGATATGACCCAGCGCAGTCCTTACCCCGGCCATGTCGAAGAACTAAAGGATGCCGGTTTCTATCGGGTGCGTCGCCATTTAGTTGACCAGCCCTTGGTGAGCATCATCATCCCCAGTGCGGGCACGCCCATGCCCGACAGCGATCGCGCCCATTTAGAAAACTGCCTTGAGAGCCTGGTGACTCGCAGTACCTACCCCAACATTGAGATTGTCGTTGTCGATGGCTACGATCTGCCGTCGCCGGTATTAGACAAGGTCAAAGAAGTGGGCGTCAATTTGGTGCGGTGCGACGAACCGTTTAACTTTTCGATGCGGGGCAATCTCGGCGTCAGCCAGAGTCATGGGGATGTCGTCGTGCTGCTCAACGACGATGTCGAGATTCTCACTCCTGGTTGGATTGAGGCCATGCTAGAGCTAGCACAACAGTCAGAAATTGGGGCGGTAGGCTCAAAGCTATACTTTCCCACTGGCAACATTCAACATGCCGGTGTCGTTTTACTGCACGGTAACCCCGGCCATGTTTTTTATGATGGCGAGGGGGATGATCCCGGCTATTTTTTCTCAAACTTGGTCACCCGCAATTATCTGTGCGTAACCGGAGCCTGCCTAATGCTGAGACGTTCAGTTTTTGACGAAGTCGGCGGCATGGATGAGCTGTTTCCCCTTAACTTCAATGACGTGGACTTTTGCCTGAAGCTACATAAGTTTGGGTATCGCAATGTCTTTACCCCGTTTGCTGAGCTAATTCACCACGAATCAGCCTCGCGCCCGCGCGTGGTGACAACCGAAGAACTCACCAACCTCAAAGATCGCTGGATGCCTTACCTCGAAAGCATCGGTTGGGATCCCTACTACAATCCCAATCTGCGTCTAGACGGTTCGTTTTTGCTGTAACCAGCCTTTTGCTGGTGAGATCGGACTGCCGACAACCTGAGAATGCAGTGGAGCGAAGGGGCGAGGGAGAAATGATGGTGGAAATCTCCTTAGCTCCACGTCAAGAAGGCCCGACTGACCGCTCACCATTGCCTACAGTGCTAGCCATTGATTGAGCTGCTGCACGATCGCGATGCTTTGGTTGGCTTTGAGGCGGCGATAGGTGGTCACAATGTCGGCAGCGGCTTCTAGCTCTAGCTCAGTCGCGGCCACCGCAGTAGCGCAGGCTTGGTAAAAGGCTGGCCAGTGCTGCGGCGCCAGGGTGGTTTGGCAAATCTCGGCGAGCAAAGCCTCATCTAGCGGTTCTGCCGGGTCAGACTGAGTTAATTGAGGCACAGATTCACGATTGTCGGCGGCTTGCGATCGCCCGTTGAGAGCTGGGCTGGCCGCCAACGACTGGTTCGCAAGATCATCGCTCACCATGGCAGCGGGCACGGCCCGATCAGGCACAAATTGTTGATAAAAGAGGCCTTTGCCCCGGCGTTGGGCTTTGAGGATAGTGGTCAGCCCGGTGGCATCGGCGATTAGCTGCTTACGAGCAATGAACCGCACAAACATCCGAGAGGGAAAGCGATTGGGCTCAAAATTGGTCATGGAAGATAACTCCAAAAAGGGCGATCGCATCCTGCCGAACGTTGAAATTGAACCGGTGGGCGATCGCGAAACTTAGAGAAACATTAAATCGCAAAACCGTCCATTGGGCTGTTTATGTTGCGATCGCGACTCAGACGCCCGTCCCTCTCAGCCAGGACACAATAGCCGCAGCCCTAATCACGGGAGCAATTTTTTCTCACGCACTCACAGGCAGTACGGCGAAGAGGCAAGTGTTCTCACGGGGATAATCGACCATTTGCATCAAGTTGAGGGGCAGCAGTAGAGCAAACTTAGCGTTGCCCCCAGAAATATGCTGAGCATCAAATATCTGCTTAGCAAAGATTACGGAAAACTTGGCTTTCAGATGGCTGACATCGTTTGAGAATGCCCGTAATCGCACTCATCAATAGAAATATTTTTGAGTATCAATAAAGTTAGTCATAGGATGATCGCCCATTGCTATCAAGACCAGAAAAAAACTCTCATAAAACCTTTCTAATTAAATTGAGTTCATTCATATTGAAAACGTGCAGCTCACCACAAAGCACACGCACCAAAGGAGACTCAATGAAAAATTTTGCAATCGGCTCTGGCCTACTCTGCGCAGCAACCTTGCTATTTACCGCTGTTACCCCAGCAATGGCTGGCAACCTCGTCGTCAATGGTGGCTTTGAGGAGACCGGTCTAAGAGACGGCAGCTGGAAGCACTTTGGCGATGGCGAAGTGAGCGGCTGGACGCCCACTGAAGGGAGCAGAATTGAAATTCGCAATCGTGTAGTTGGAACAGCTTACGAAGGTAAGCACTTCGCCGAAGTTGACAGCCATTACTATGACAAACAGGCTGACGAAATCGGTTTCTTTCAAGATATCGTCACCGAAATTGGCAAAAAATACACGCTTTCTTTCGCCTATGGGCCGCGTGAACAAAGCAGCGTTAATGGTGACAATTTGCTATCGGTCACCTTCGGCAACCTCTACGAAGAATTTGATGCGGGCAACAGCGTTGATGGCTGGCAGCGCTTTACCCAAACTATTACGGCCACCGACACCACAACTCGTCTGAAGTTTTTGTCCTTGGGCAAGCGCGATACGTTAGGCGCTAACGTTGATGACATTTCTGTCGAGACGGCGGCAGTGCCCGAGCCGGCTTCCATGCTGGGCCTGCTCGCTGTGGGTGCCGTTGCTGCCGGTGGTGCCCTGAAGAAAAAGCAAGCTGCTTAAACTTTTCTCAGGCTAACTCGTGATTGCTCCATGCCCCTTACCTTAATGGTGAGGGGCTTTTGGGTGCGTATCCATCTTCAATAGAATCCATAAGGGAATGCGACGAGACCCAATGATGGTTGTTTAACCGGGCTTGAACCCGCTGAACATCAACCCTGCAGACGCAACCAAGATATTTGCTGAGTTACCTGTGCCGTGTTTTTAGTCACGTCGATGTAAAGAGATGTCGCATTTCCGTTCAACTCATCAGGCAGAGCCACCGCGAATACCGCCCTATAAAATATTTCTTAAACTTGCTAAAGCGCCTTCTCTGTAATGGGTTCGAGCTTTAGAATAGATAATTGGTTCGTGACGGAAAAATATAATTCCCCTCAGCCAAAAGTCGCTCTAATGCATGACTGACAATAATTTGAACGATCCACGCTCATTTTGCTCATGATAATGGCTATGAATGATTTTCCCTGAACTCATATGCCCCCTAGGGGTATTGTTTTTCCCAGTTCTTGTCGCTTAACTGATGGAAGAGTTCAAGCACTTAAAATAGTGTTCGGTAACGGAATATAGGTTCAACAACTTAATGCTTCGTTCAATAACTCAAGCACTTCATGGATTATTGTTCAGACCTACCATGTCTAAATCTTCGTTTCTCTTTCGCATCGCTAGCGCGATGCCTTTACTTGCCCTGCTTGCCTGTAGCCCCCAATCTAATCCCCCGGTAGAGCCTGCCGAACCGACTGCCGAAACGGCTCCGTCTGATGATCAGGCCGCTGGCCAGTTGACCATTCGAGCCAATGGCGAAGATTTTGTGCGCCAGGGCTTTGTCACTAAAGATGACTGGCAGGTCACCTTTGACCATGTCTACGTGACGCTCGCTGAGGTGACCGCTTACCAAAGCGATCCGCCCTTTGATGCCGAAGCGGGGGGACAGCCTCAGGCCCAGCAAATGGTTGATCTTGACGAGCCCATGACGGTTGATTTGGCCGAGGGCGGTGACGATGCCGCCCCGGTTTTGATCGCCACGGTGGAGGCCCCAGCGGGTCGCTACAATGCACTCTCTTGGCAAATGCAGCCAGCGGCAACGGGGCCTGCTGAGGGCCAAACGATCTGGCTAGAGGGCACTGCCGCTAAGGCGGATGAAACGATCGCCTTCGTCGTCAAGCTCGATCCGACTTTGCAGTTTGTCTGCGGCGACTTTGTCGGCGATACCCGTAAAGGCATTCTGGAGGCCGCCGATCAGGCCGATTTGGAAGCCACCTTCCACTTTGATCATCTGTTTGGCGATGGTGAAACTGCCCTTGACGATGACATCAACACCGGTGCTTTGGGCTTTGAGCCGCTGGCGGCGATCGCCACCGATGGCAGCTTAGAGGTCGATATGGCTGGGCTAGAGGCGCAGCTGGCCCCTGATGATTACGCTACACTCATGAATATTTTGCCGAGTTTGGGCCACGTGGGCGAAGGCCACTGTGAAGAGACTAATCTTGGCCAATAACTAAATGAAGCCATTTAAATTGCGTCGAACGGTAATTTGGGCGTTACAAAGGTTGGGATTGGTCGTCGCGACGGGAGCCTGCACTCCCTTGGTGGCACTGGCCCACGGTGCCCACGTGCAGTCTCGCACGACTGCCGCCGTGGAGATTCAAGCGGCCTATGATTCTGGCGAACCAATGGTCGCCGCTACCGTGCAGGTCTTTGCCCCCGATGATCCCGAGACACCTCGGTTTACGGGGGTGACTGATACGGCCGGTCGGTTTGTATTTATCCCACCGCAACCCGGCAATTGGGAAGTGTCCGTGCGGCAGGCCGGCCACGGCGACATTGCGGTCATTCCCGTTGAGGCCAATGGGGCGATCGCGGCGGGATTTACGCAGCCGGCGGGGCTCACACCGCTGCAGCGCGTGGTCGTGCTCGGCGCGGTGGCCTGGGGCTGTGTGGGCACGGCGCTCTTTTTTAGGCGAGGTAAGCGGTAGTGCATATTCCCGACGGTATTCTGCCAGCACCTGTATGTGTAGCTGGGTATGCGATCGCGGGTGGGGTGACCTGGCTGGCCCTCAAGCGCATCAATCAAACCGTCGATCCCCAAGCGGAAGTGCCGAAGGCGGCGTTGCTGGCAGCGGCTTTTTTTGTCGGCTCTTCGATTAGTTTGCCGGTGCCTCCGGCCAGCGTGCACCTGGTGCTGAATGGCCTCTTGGGAGCGCTGCTGGGGTGGTATGCCTGGCTGGCAATTTTGATTGGGCTGCTGCTACAGGCAATTTTGCTGGGGCATGGGGGCCTGACCACGCTGGGGGTGGATGCCGTGATGATGGGGGTACCGGCCCTGATCGCCGCGCGGGTCTTTCAACTCCGGCATCGATTGGGCAAGGCCCTTGCGCCCAAGTCGTCTTTAGCAATCTTCAGCTTTTTGGCAGGGGCGATCGGCGTGGGACTAGCGGCTTTGATTTTTTTTACGCTGATTATCTTTGCGGTGCCGTCCACCTTAGACAGCAGCGCCGAGCAAGGGTTTCTGACCGCCTTGATGGTGGCGCACGTACCGCTGATCCTTTTGGAGGGAGTTTTTACGACGCTACTCTGCTTTTTTTTGCTGCGCATCAAACCCGAACTTTTGGAAAGCTAACTCTTTATGGCGATCGCGCTTCATGCTGATGTATTCATTCCCGGCGATTCTCCGATTCATCGTTGGGCCGTGCGTCCCAAGCTGTTGAGCTTGCTGACGCTGATGTTTGCGATCTCCTTAGTGCGGCATTTGCTGCTGCTGCCCTGGGCCTTTGTGGTCGTCGGGGGATTGTATCTGACCTCGCGATTGCCGCTGCAATATCTGTTGCGTCGCTTGCCGTACCCTGGCGTTTTTATCGTCGCGATGGTGGGTTTGCTGCCGTGGGTTTCGGGAGAAACGGTGATTTGGCAGTGGTCATTTTTAGCCCTGCATTTAGAGGGATTGCAAACGGCGACCTTGATTGCGGGCCGGTTTTTAGCCATCCTCATCACCGGCTTTGTGCTGTTGGGCACGCCCCCCTTTCTCGACCTGTTGGGGGCACTGCGGTCTTTAGGGCTGTCACCGCTGCTCACCGACATGACCCTGCTGACCTATCGCTATTTGTTTAACATTGCCGCGCAGCTGGCGACGATGCGTCAGGCCATGCGCCTGCGAGGGCACGGTTTGCTTCGTCAAACATTACAGCGCCAGTGGGGTTGGCTGGTCGCTTTGTTTGGCAGTCTGTTATTAAGAAGCTACGAACGATCGCAACGGGTTTACCAGGCGATGCGCCTGCGGGGCTATGGCCACCAAGGCCAAGGACTCTCTCCAGCCCCCGCTTCTGGTGCGGCGCGATCGACCCCCGCGCTCATGACGGTTTTAACCTTGCTGTCTGCTTTTAGTTTTGTTATCGCCGAATGGATTTTCCTAGCGTTATGAGTCAATTTTCATCCAGCACACCGCCATCCGTTTCGATCCCCACGGCTAAAGACTTTTTGACGCCCGCGATGGCGATCGCGCTGCAAAATCTGTCTTTTTCCTATCCCGACAATCCTCACATTCTGGAAGACATTAGTCTCAGCATTCGTGAGGGCGAACGGGTAGGACTAATCGGCCACAATGGCTGCGGCAAAACCACGTTGTTTAGATTGGTCTGCGGCCTACTGCAGCCTCAGACGGGAACGATTCAGCTGTTTGATCAGCCGGTGCAGCCCAATCAATTTCGCTCCGAGATTGGCTTTTTGTTTCAAGATCCCGAGGATCAGCTCTTTTCGCCCTCGGTGCGCGATGACATTGCCTTTGGCCCTCAAAACCTCGGGCTGTCGGAGGCGGAGATCACCGAGCGAGTCGAAGCAGCCTTAGAGCTCACAGGCATCAAAGCCCTCGAAGATCGACCGCCCCATCATCTGTCGGGCGGGGAAAAGCAGATGGTGGCGATCGCGGGCCTGATTGCCATGTGTCCGCGCGTGTTGCTCTATGACGAACCGACTGCCAGCCTGGATTTGCGCACCCGGCGACGCTTGATTCGCTTCCTGCAGCGCTCCGGTGAAACGCTGCTGCTGGCCTCCCACGATCTGGAATTTTTGCTGGAGGTCTGCGATCGCGTGGTGCTGATCGATGAAGGTCGCATCATTGCTGATGGTGACCCCGTCGAAGTGATGGGCAACCAAACCCTAATGGAAACCCACGGCCTCGAAAAGCCCCACTCTCTAATTCCCCATGTGGAGCCCCACCATGCTCAGCGCGATCGCTTGGCCGAACTGCCGCTTGAGGGCTAATCCTAATTCTCAGTGATTGGACTCCCGATGCCACCTTGGCAAGGCCCAGGAATTCAGGGGCAGGGGGCAGATTTGTCGTCTGGTTTCAGAGAATCGGTATAAGCTGAGTGACAGTTCTGGGTAAGTGTGGCGTCCGCATCCAACAGGGAACCTTGCCTCACCCCAGCATCTCGCGCCAGTAAGGGGCAGGGGACACGCTCGATCACTAACGTTTTTGCCGCTTTAACTTTGTCGCGTTAACCCAATGGGGTTGTCATCAGGCCAATGTTCGACAAACAAAATTTGTTCGCAGTGTCCTTGTTTCCCTACTTGGGATTTCTCTATTTTTTGACGAGATCGGGGCAGACGCCTCGGCTAGCGCTCATCGGCTTTTACGTGCTGCTGATTTTCGTCGCAGTGACGATTCCGGCGGGGCTTTATGCTCGCCAAGCCTTTGGCGCTGAACTCGCTGATGTTGACTGGCTGCACGGTTCAGCCGAGCTGTTTCTGAGCATTTCCAATATTCTGGTGGTCTTGGGCTTTCGGCAGGCGGTGCTCAAGCTGCAACAGCCCGAAGAGTCTTAGCCGATGGCGATACGGGGATGGCCACCGAAATCGTGTTTTACGAGGGCGATCGCGGCGGCTGGCTCTGGTGCAAAATCAGTCGGTTGCCGTCGGGATCATAGGCATAAATTTCTCGTCCATGAGAAGCCGTCTGAATATCAACGGGTGGCGGCTGGCCAAGTTGGGTGAGATGGGCAATCGCCCCTTCCAAATCAGTTACCTCTAAACAAAGACTCATGGCTGCGCCCGTTGGGTTGGCAAATTCGTCAGCATCTCCCTTTTGCGGCTGAAATAATGCCAGCTTGAGCCCTGGCAGTGCAAATTCCGCATAGCGATCGGCCACAAACACCTGCGGCGGCAGGTTGAATAGCGCTTCATAAAATTGGGCAGCTTCATTCAATTGGCGAGTCGCCAGCGCCACAAATGCCTCAGAGCAGAACTGTTGATTGACCAAACCAGCTTCCCCAGACAGAGATTTCAAGCATTCATGAATCAACATGACGACTGGCCGAAAAGCCAGGGTCGCGTTGACTGTCTTTCGCATCAACCGGTCAGTTTCACTATCCCGCATACAGCAGGCGAGCAGTGAGACTCAAGAACTAGTCTTCCACGGCAGAAGTAATACCAGTTCCCAGTGCTCGGACTTCCAAGGCAAGCTTGGCAACGCCGGGGAGCTGAGGGGCAGGGGAGGCAGATCTGTAGCCTTGCTTTAGAGCATCGGTGTAATACCAATTCTCTAGATTCCGGCTACCGATAGAGCTTCTAAGATGGATTTTCGGCTAGTTATGGAGGCGATTGTATCGGTGGTCAACGCCAGCAACTGCTCTTTGATGAGGCGGCGCCGTTCATCCAGGGTCTTGAGGCATTGCCAACGTAGACGCCGCTTGAGATATTGCCACACCTGTTCAATCGGATTACATTCCGGTGAATGAGCGGGTTGAAACATCAAGATGATGTGGTCCGGCACCTGTAACCGTTTTGCTTTGTGCCACCCGGCTTGGTCGAGCTGAATGACCACAATACTGTCTGAGTAGCGCTGGGCCACT
>JBHJJI010000221.1:0-25827 GCA_050042805.1 Leptolyngbyaceae cyanobacterium | reverse complement strand
CGATTGTTGAATTTGCCCCGCCATCTGGTTCACCGAATCGGCCAGTTCTCCCAGTTCGTCAGTGCGGTTAATCTCAACCCGCTGCTGCCAACGCCCAGCGGCAATTTCTTTGACGGCGGCATTGAGTTGCAAAATCGGACTCGTCAGGCGTTGAGCCAAAAGCGTGCCCACAGCAAGGGCGATCGCCAACGCTAAGCCACACAGCACAATCGTAATGCGGGTATTGAGCTGAATTTGCCCCATAAATTCGGATTCGGGCACCACCACGACAATCAGCCAGTCCAGACCAAACCCATCGTTGAAGGGCAAGACTTCTAAAAATTGGCGTTGCCCGTCGAGGGCAAACGTGAGCTGCTGGCTCTGCTGAATATGGCCAAAGGAACTGAAACGATTGAGCAAATAGGTGGCAGATTCCTGAACTTGCGCATTTTGGCTTTGGGTCGCCGCCAACAGCTCAGGCTCATCTCCCACCGCTGACATGAGCGGTTCGTCCGTTGAGCTAGAAATCAGATTGCCCTGACGATCAATGACAAAAGCCTGTCCTGATTGCCCAATTTCTAGCTGCTTCAAAAAAGTTCGAAATTCTTCTGGCAGCACCACATCGGTCGCACAGACCCCCAACAGTTGGCGACCATTGCGACTATAAACTGGCAGACTGGCCGTCACGTTGGGTAAGCCCGTGGTAAAGGCAAGATAGACTTCCGTCCAAGTCGGGCCTTCGGTGTTGATGGCAGATTTAAACCAGGGCCGCACCCGAGCGTCATACGTGGGCTCGGTCTGACCTAAAAAATGCTGTCGATAGCCTCTTACATCTAAGCTGCTGTGCTGGCGGAGAAAATTTGTATCGGAATTACTGTAAGACAGCTCTAACTGCCCCGTCTCAGGCGATCTTAAGATGCCAAAAAATTCTCCCGAGCGAGCACTGCCACAATACACAAAGGCGATCGTGGGATAGATTTTCATTTGCTGAAAGAGCAAATGTTCCCCTTTGGTCGCTTGTTCAATATCCAAATCGCCGTTAGAAAACGCCGTTGCATTGAGGCGATTGATGGCATGGGGATCACCAAAGTAGCTTTTTAACTCCCCCTCAATGCGGGCAGACACTTCACTCCGCAATTGCGAAGCCAAAACCCGCACCGCTTGTTGACCATTCCGAAAAGACAGATAGCCGACCAAACCGACCGCCGCAAATAGTTGCACCAAGACCGGTAACGTAAACGCCAAGTGCAGCGAAGAAGTGCGAATTGCGGTCTGAGTGCGTTGCCTCAAAGTATCGAGACTGCGGTTCAGTTGTTTCACAGGCTAATATCAATATTTACTGATGATCGTCTGTAATGATGAAGTGCCAGAACAGTCGTGCAATCAACCTCAACAGCCTTTATGCAAGGGCTTAGCCCATCACCGACTTTCGTCAATCTTAAACTGCCCAGTTACCCCTGCGAATCTGCTGTCTTTAAATTAATGTCAACGTTGTCGCGTCATGATGGCATCCAGTTAGCGATCTTTGAGCGCAGCGCGAGATGAGCGAGCACAAGACGGCGGCTGGATGGTGTGGCGATCGCGATCAGCGTTGAAATATTGAATAATCCAAGCTCACGATGCCTCCTAAGACTCCCGTCTAAACACACGAGCTAATTTTGGGGAAAGGCTCAGCCAAACTGTTTTTTTGCCTCGTCGTACACAATTTCTGTAATTGAGGTTAGTCCCTTTTCTCGAGCAAACTTCTCGATCTTTTTGCGGGCTGCTGGTCGCACAAAAAAAGGAATTTCTTTCAGACGGGCTTCGGCTGCTGGAGTCCACTCTGCGGGGTTGGCCATGGGGAAGAAGAATTGCCAATAAACTGTCCCAATTATCTCAGATTCATTGTCCCTACTCGTTGGCTCAGGCAGTGAATTGAGCGACTCGCAATGTCAGATCTCCGCTATCCTTAATGGCAAAGAATTGCCTAAGTGATGAATTGAGGGCCTGAGATGTTCAAAACAGTGCGCCCAATTGTGCGCAACTCCCTCTGGGGGAGTGCCTTAGTGGTGATGGGACTGGGAGGGCTGCTAAGCTCATCGGCGATCGCGGATGGTATTCCCGGCGTCACATTAGGCACTGAAACCGGTGCGGAGACGACCGCTCCCACGGCGGCAACGCCCGTGACCGACGGCGCGAGTGCCGCGTATACCCAGGCCATGCTGATCGGGTATGCCGCGACGGAACAAGCTGACTATCAGACAGCTTTGATTAACTTTCAGCGAGCCTTAGCCGAGCGTCCCGGTGATGTCTATGCGCTCAGAGCCATCAGCAATGTGGAATCCTACATTGAGGCCGCGCGCCGTGAGCAGATTCGCCTGCAGCGATTGGCGGTGCTGCGGGAACGAGTCGAGGCATCGGTCACCGCCAAAGACTGGGCCTGCGCCGCGGCTACTGTGGATGAAATGATTACGCTGGTGCCTGCTAACTCTCTCGATCGCAGCCGTTTAGTCACCTATCGAGGCGAGTTATCGTCTCTATTAGATGCCCGGTCAGACATTGATCAGTGGTCAACCATTTGTCCTGGTTAACATGAGGGGCAAGATGTCAAATCATTTTTTGCGATCGCTATTTGCTTTTGCCCCTCGCTATGATGCAGATATTGTTTTTTGTGCACAAACTGCATCGGGTGAGCTGCGATGACTTCTCAACCTTCTAATTCGCATTCCCTGCCCTCCGATGATGTGCAACATCTCTCTAGGTTGCGATCGCTCGTAGAGCGGGTCATGGCTGATGGCAAGATCTCTCCAGATGAAGCGCAGGAACTACGGGACGCCCTCATGGCAGACGGTCACATCTCTGCTGATGAAGTCGACTTAATCCGAGCGGTCATGCAGCAGCAACTCAAGGATAGACATTTAGAGTTTGAGTAGAAAATATCCCATGTCACTCAGAATCACACCGGGGAACAGCCATCCTCTTGGTGCCACGGTAGAAGACAAGGGTGTCAACTTTTGCCTCTATTCCCAACAGGCGACCGGTGTTGATCTACTCCTATATGCGACGCCTGAAGCGCCCTATCCAGAGCATACGATTCATCTAGACCCGCGCTATCACCGGTCGTTCAACTATTGGCATGCCTTTGTTAAAGGCATCACCGCCGGACAGGTTTACGCCTATCGAGTCACCGGCCCAAACAATCCCCAGCAGGGACATCGATTTGATGCCGCCAAAGTTTTGCTCGATCCCTACGGGCGAGCCGTGGTAGGGCAAGAAAACTACGATCGCCAGGCAGCCTGCCATCCCGGCGAAAATTCCCCCTATGCGTTGCGCAACGTCGTTGTTGATCTGCAAACCTACGATTGGGAAGGCGATACCCCGCTAGATATTCCCTACTCCCGCACCGTGAGCTATGAAATGCATGTCAACGGGTTTACGCGCCATCCCAGTTCTGGGGTAGCAGCTGAAAAGCGGGGCACGTTTGCCGGCCTAATTGAAAAAATTCCATTTCTGCAAGCCCTGGGGGTGACTGCAGTCGAACTGCTGCCGGTGCATCAGTTCGATGAGCGCGATGCCCCCCTCGGACTCAGTAACTACTGGGGCTACAGCACCATTGGTTTCTTTGCCCCCCATCGGGCCTACAGCTCTCGGCAAGATCCCACTGGCCCGGTCGATGAGTTCCGAGACATGGTCAAAGCGCTCCATAAGGCCAACATCCAAGTCATTTTAGATGTGGTGTTTAACCACACAGCAGAAGGCGATCATCGCGGCCCAACCCTTTCATTTCGTGGGATTGTTAATCAAACCTATTACATTTTGGAAGCTGACGATGCTTCGATGTATGCCAACTTCAGTGGCTGCGGCAACACGGTTAAATCAGGGCATACCGTCGTGAGTCGGCGCATTCTTGACAGACAACGCTAATGGGATTCGGAGATGCACGTTGACGGCGTTCGCTTTGACCTCGCGTCGGTGATGTCTCGTGATCGCGTCGGCCGACCGCAAGATGAGCCGCCAATTTTGTGGGCGATCGAATCAGACCCTGTGCTCGCTCGCACCAAACTGATTGCTGAGGCCTGGGATGCGGCCGGACTGTATCAAGTGGGCTCCTTTATTGGCGATCGCTTTGCCGAATGGAACGGCCCCTTTCGCGATGATGTGCGGCAGTTTGTCAAAGGTGACAACAACATGGTTAGTAAACTCGCCGCGCGGATCTTAGGCAGCCCTGATCTATTCGTGGATGATCCACAACGCGAGACCAATCGCAGCATCAACTTCATCACCTGTCACGATGGGTTCACCCTCAACGACGTGGTGTCTTATAACAACAAACATAACGGTGCCAATGGCGAGCAAAATCGCGATGGTAGCGATGCCAACTTTAGCTGGAACTGTGGTTTAGAAGGGCCCGCCAATGATCCAGCAGTATGCCGATTGAGGCTGCAACAAGTCAAAAATCTGATCACGATTTTGCTCGTGGCCCAGGGGACACCGATGTTGTTGATGGGTGATGAAGCAGGGCGTACTCAAAAAGGCAATAACAATGCCTATTGTCAGAACAACGCTTTGAATTGGTTCAATTGGGATGCCTTAAGCGACCATCATGAAATCTTCCGCTTCACTCAACGCATGGTCGATCTGATTCAAAATTTGCGGCTATTTCAGCAAAAGAATTGGTTGACCGTGACCGAATCCTTCATCGAAGCGCCTCACTTGATTTGGCATGGGGTCAAGCTATTCGAACCAGACTGGTCAGACCATTCCCACAGTCTGGCGTTTACGCTACATGACCCGGCAGTGGAAGAAGAGATTCACATTATGCTCAATTCCTATTGGGAACCTTTGAATTTCGACTTGCCACAACCTCATCCCCATAGCCAGTGGTATCGCATCGTCAATACCGCTCGCCCAGCCCCCAATGACATCGTAGACGGCACAACAGAAGCCGTGAACAGTCGCCAGTACCTCTTAGAGGCTCGCTCCTGTGTTGTATTGATGGCGCTATAAACGTTGTAAATTCAACTCCAGCGACGAAAGATGGGGAATTATAGCAAGCTGCAGTTTAATCAGGTCACCCCCAATGTCTGAAATCACCATCAGATCAGCTTTTTAATTCTGACTTCCGACTTCTTCATTCCGCATTCTGATATATGTCTCTCATCATCAGCCCCTCAGGCTCTGATGGTAGACACTATCGCGCCTGAGGCGGCAACTGAGCGTTCGAGGTCGTATCTCCAGCCGAAGCCATTTGAGGCGACATCTCTGCGGCATAAGGCAAAAGGCCTCGATGTTCGAGCACCACCTGCTTGAACAGGATTTCATAGCGATTGAGAGCCTGTTCGAACGAATATTCGTTCATCGCGTGACGACGCCCTAGCTTGCCCAGGTTCTCAGCGAGTTGCGGATTCTCATAGAGATTTTGCACCACTTGAGCTAAATCAGCAGGATCTTCTGGCTTCACCACCAGACCACCGCCACTCGCCCGAATCGCTTGTGCGGCAGTCCCGTGGGCGGGAACCGCAGCCAAAATTGGGCGGCCGCTCGCAAGCAATACCTGCGTTTTAGACGGCATGTTGAAGCCGACCACATTTTTTTTCTGCACAATCAATCCGACATCAGCAGCGGCCAACATTTCAGGCAATTCTGCCCGGGGCGCAAAGGGCCGCAGCAGCACATTGTGGATGCCGAGTTCTTGTCTGAGCTCGTCTAAGTCTGACAGCTGACTCTCTTCACCGACAATGACAAACATCAGATTTTCCAGGTGTTGGAGCTTAGCAGCCGCCCGAATGACAGTTTGAATGCCTTGGGTCCGAGCAATATTGCCGGAGTAAAGCACCACAAACTTATCGCCGAGGCCATTCACTTGGCGAAAGGCGTTGTTGTACTTGTCCATCGGGCGGATGAAATTGACATCAACCCAGTTGGAGATGATATTCATCTTGCTATTAGGAACTCCCTTACCCAGCAGATTTTGGCGAAAGCCTTCGGCAATCACACTAATTCGAGTAGAGGAGCGATAGGCAAAATTTTCGAGCGTTTCAAATACCCGAATCGCGAAACGATTGCTGATCAGTCCCGTTTGAATCGCTGCCTCTGGCAGAATATCTTGCAGATTGAGCACCGTTGGACAGCGGTAGAGTAGCTTGAGTAGCGCTACCGGTACCGATACAGGTAAAGACGGACTGGTGTACAAAATGACATCCGGTCGCCAACCTTGTAACGACTTCAGAAAACTGAGCCCGACGAAGCTGCCCTCTAACAGGAATCTGGTCAGCAGGCCAGGATTCGGGCGAATCCAGACGTAACAGCGCTGGATCGTGACGCCGTTGCGCTCTTCAGTAATGTAGCCCTTACCTCGGTAAGCCGGGTAAATCTTGCGCTCTGGATAGTTTGGCATTGCCGTTACCACCCGCACTTCATGGCCACGCTTCACTAATCCTTCTGCCAACTCTGTCATGAGGGGGGCACTCCCAATGGGCTCAGGATGGTAGTTGTAGGAGTAGATTAAGATTCGCATTGACGCTGGATATCCTTGATATGCTGATGACGGGTCAGGGGGGGAGCCGTGAGTTTTGAGCTGGTCGCTAGACATAGGCACAACTCGACTTCTCGCGAACAAAGATGTACATAAAGCCGAAAAAAGCTAATGCATCTCTCTACATATCCCCTAGATTGACGAAGAACTCCGCAAATAGAGCCCAACTTCATAGGAATAGAAAACTCCGATTAAGATACTGAGAAGGGAGTAAAGCCCTGATCTTGCTGTTAAGCATGCCCAGGCTCGAAAGCAACAATACTGGTGTTTTTACGGCATTCCTGGAATCTCGGAAGTCAGATCTGAGGTCGCGTCTGAGATGCTCTAATCCATGAAAACAGCTAAGAATCTATCCGGGCTCAGTAGGATGCCTTATCCTTATTTGCTCAAATAACACTCGGCATTTTGCATTCGCAGGCCGACGCTGAGACGCTATCGGGTCATCCATGGATTGTAGAGATGCGGTTTAGAGCCGTTGTGTAAAGCTGTTAGCAGCAGCAATTTTTCTCGACCAAAGTAATTTGAGAAAAACTTGTCGTCACCCAGACCGATCAGCAGGAAAATCGAGATGACTCAGTCGAACGATCGCTGGAATCCGCTTAAACTGGTAGATACGCTGAACTTCTTTGGTGAGGTTCCGCTGGTTGGCAATGTTCGATGGTTACAGCAAATGTTTGGTGCCGCTTCGAATCCCCAAGCCCCTGCAGCCGATGCCCTGAAACCGACCAGGGCCGTGGTCTTGCTATCAGAAGCGGGACCGGCAGCGGATGCCCTGAGAAAGATTTTTGAAGATCGAGGCATGGTGGTGCGATCGCAGCTATTACCGATGGATTCACCGTTGCCGGAAACCGCTGCCAACCGAATTGTCAACACTCAAGCTGTGCTTTGGAAGGGCGTCCCCAACGACGAGGAATGTTTGTCAGCGCAGATCGCCGATCTGCAGCAGCTCCCCACTAGCGAAGAATGTTCGCTGTTTGACTTTCGAACAGCCAATCTAGACACCCTACGAGAAGTTTGGGGCGCTGTGGATGATGTGGTCATGGGCGGAGCCAGCGCCAGTGGACTGTCTTTATTACCTGGTTACGGACGGTTTGCAGGTAACGTATCGACCGCCAATTCTGGCGGGTTTGCCAGCGTGCGGACTCGGAACTTTGACCCACCCTTCGATTTATCAAGTTGGCAGGGCGTGCGTTTGGTGGTGCGGGGGGATGGCCAACGTTATAAAGTCATTCTGCGCAACAGTAACAACTGGGATAGTTTGGCCTATTGCACCTCGGTCGACACTGAAGCCGAGCAGTGGCTCGGGATCGACATTCCGTTTGCCGCCATGCAGGCAACGTTTCGCGCCAAAACACAGTCGACAGCCCCCCCGCTGAATCCATCCACTGTCTGCTCTTGGCAGCTGATGCTGAGCAAGTTTGAGTACGACGGCAACCAAAATCCGCACTTTCGGGCGGGCGCGTTTTCACTAGATGTGCGATCGCTGGGAGTTTACCGCCCATCTAAAGCTCCCGTCACGATCCTGATTGCCTCGTCACCAGAACAGGCGGCCACCTACACAACTTTACTGGCCCAGAGTGGCCTGGCTCATCAGGTATTGACCCGCGATGAGCCAGAGTTTGCCATGAAACTATTGCAGGCTTTACCCAGCCATTGAGCCAGCGTCAGCACCTTCAGCCCACTTCATCGAGCGCTACTGCAGGGCAGCAACCCCAAAGGTGGCATTGAATTCCTGACACCACACGGCCACAGACGCGAACGACTCAAGGTCGATTTCTGCCGGGACGATATATTCTTGAGCGCCAGTAGTCGCTGCTAAGGGCGCGATCACCACATAGTCTGCTTCGTCGATCGGATAGGCGGGCGGTGACGTTTCAGCCAGATCATCGGGCGATCGATGGAGCACCACGACTAGATCAGGCCCATCAGAACTCGCAAAGCTGTCATCGAAGCGCAAAGTCTGCTGCCCCCCGTCACTGATCAGCTCAACACCGCCAGTAGTGTCATGCTCGGCCGCTACGAAGGTACCGGTTCGCACCGTGGGCTCGGCAGCCTCAGTCGGAGGGGTGGGGGCAGGTTCTGCGGATTGGGTTTGCTCAGTGGTGGGAGCAGAGTCGCTGTCAGTCGTAGAAACGTCAGGCGATGCCGTACAAGCGGTCGCTAGCATCGTTGCGAATAGCGTTAAACAGCCTAGGGTGAAGCGAGAGGTCAGCATAATAAATGGCCTTGAATGGAAGCTAATGCTACCTTAATTAGCCATTCTGAAAGCGACCGGGTAACAGCCTGAGAGAATCCCCAGAAAAGAACTCAAGGTTCCTTAAAGAACAGAAAACCCCAAATTCAAGGCTGCAAATAGGGTCGCAAGCCCACGACTTCGCCAATCACAATGATGCAGGGAGATAGCGTCTCAGCCTTAGTCTGCTGCGTGATATTGAGTAACGTGCCCGTCCAAACCCGCTGTTGTGGTTGACTCGCCCACTGCACGATCGCCACCGGAGTTTCTGGACGCTTGTCATAGCGCAGCAGGCGATCGCAAATATCAGGCAGCGCTTTGCCCCCCATCAGCACCACTAAAACAGCCATTTGGGCTAAGGCCTCCCAGTTATGTAGCTCCAAATCATGGGCCGTCAGCACGGTGAATTGGCTGCCCAAAACCGGATCCGTCAGTGGAATACTTGCTAACAGCGGAGCGACGGTGGCGGATGATAGACCGGGAATCACTTCAAACGTGCAGTTAGCGGCTTTCAGGGATTGAATCTCAGCAGCAGTGCGGCCAAAAATAAAAGGATCGCCACTCTTGAGACGAATGACGGTTTTGCCCTGTTGGCAAAGATCGATGAGGAGTTGGTTAATTGCTGCCTGCGACCAGCTCGGCTGTCCACCGCGTTTGCCCACGGCACGAACGTCACAAGTATCGGGAACCAAGGCCAAAACGTCAGCATTCACTAGGGCGTCATGGACTAACACCTGGGCCTGGGTCAGCAACCGATGGGCTCTGACGGTTAAGAAATCGACGCTACCGGGGCCAGCCCCGACGAGGTAAACCTTGCCTGAATTTTCCAACAATCGCCTCAACGCTCAGCCTGCTTGCCCTCATCATGCCGGAACGGTGGCGCGATCGCTGATATCAATTCTCAGCCATCGAACTCCCCATGAAATCTTGACAAGGCATGGGCGCAAAGGCGCAGGGGAGCCAGATGTATAGCCTTATTTCAGAGCATCGGCATTAGATAGCAGAAAAGGCACCTGGGTGGAAGCGAGCCGGGAAACCATAATCAATACAAGTGAACTATACTGATCCATAAACTGTCCTCCGACAAGCTGCGAATCCTCGTTTCTTGTTACGGTCAGGGTGAGTGCCATGCGGTTGGCAATGCCTTTGCGTGACTGACCGCTTGTGACTGAATCTCTATTGGAGTGCGATCGCCATGCCTACCAAGCTACCTCCCGTTGAGAATGAGCCCGAGCTGGATGAGCCTGAACTATATGATGTGCGACGACGGCCAAAGCCGCGGCGATCGCCCCTCATTTTGCGCGTGCTGCAAGGTTTTGCGGGGAGCTTGTCGGGCGGTATGTTGCTGATTGGGATGGTGGCAGGAGTCGGACTCTGGCGCTCTGGCGAAGATTTTGTCAATGGCATTCGCTCCGCGTTTACGCCCGCCGAGCCGGTGGAAGAAGTCGATGTGCAAACGGTGGTGGTGCAGCAGATTCGTGGAGCCAGTGAATTGACTACCGCCGTTTTTACCATGGAGGTGGTAGTGCCGACCTCCAGTACGCGCACGATCGCGAACTATGAAGTAGGCAAAACCACTCTAATTTACATTGCTAATGGTGAGGTGCGAGCAGGAGTAGACCTGAGCACAATTGCGCCCACCGACATTCAAGATACCGGCGACACACTGCGAATTATGCTGCCGCCGCCCACCATTATTGACAGCAAGATTGATGTCAACCAGTCTCAAGTTTTCGACTACGATCGCGGCTTTTTAGGGCTGGGGCCTGATCGAGCTCCAGAACTGCAAGATCAAGCTCAAGAGGTGGCGCTGCAGCGAATGATTTTAGCGGCTTGCGAACAGAGCATTTTGCAGGAAGCCAGTGATCGGGCGGAGCTGGTAGTGGGGCAACTGCTGAAAACTACCGACTATGAGCAGATTGTGGTGGAGTCACAGCCCTCACCCAATATCGCCTGTGTCGGTGCTGGGGCAGGCACGGTACAGTAAACGAGGTTGTGCCAAGGTATTCTCCTCCATGCTAGAGCTTTATCAGTTTGAAGCCTCTGCCTATAGCGAAAAAGTCAAGCTCATTCTCGACTACAAACAGTTGCCTTATAAGGCGATTGAAGTCACGCCGGGAGTCGGCCAAGTCGAGCTGTTTCAGCTTTCTGGCCAACGCAAAGTGCCTGTGCTCAAAGATGGCACTGAGGTCATCCCTGACTCCACTGCGATTGCCCGCTATCTGGACGAAAAGTATCCCGATCGCCCGATTTTGCCGACAGACCAACGCCAAAAAGGGCTCTGCCTGGCATTGGAAGATTGGGCCGATGAATCCCTCGGTTTGCAAGGCCGCAAGGCCATGATTGGCGCGTTTAACCAACATCCCAACTTTCGCACGGCGCTGCTACCGGCGGCGACGCCTGATCTCGTCAAAAATCTGGTGGGTGCCGTGCCTGGCGATGTGCTCAGCTTGTTGGGCATGGGCATTGGGTTTGGCCCAGAAAATGTCAAAGAAGCCACTCGGGTGCTCAAGCAAGCGTTAGAAGCCCTCTGCTTGATGCTGGCTGACCAGCCTTATTTGGTCGGCGACCAGCCAACGCTGGCTGATTTTGCGATAGCGGGCATCTCGATGTATATCAAGTTCCCGGCCTATCAATATGTTGACTTGCCCGAAAGCATCTGTGGCAAAGGGGTGCCGGGGCTAGCCGACGACATCAGCTATCAGCCCTTTTTTGATTGGCGCGATCGCCTCTATGCGGACTATCGTCAGGTACGCGTTGGCACTCCAGCAGGCGGCAGCGGCCCCACCTCGATCAACATCGACTAATCCGAGTCAGTTGGGGTGGATGGGTAAGCCGACTTTCCTTATGCCTCTGAAGCACTCGCCAGTAGGTTAATCGATTGCTCTCAATCGGCAGTGCTGCCAGTCAGCACTGCCGATTCTCTTCAATTGCCGTTCCGACCCCGTCATACACTGAAGAACGGTGAGGTACGGGGTTACGCGCTATGGGATCAATTACCCAAACTGTTGAGTCCATTTTGGGCACATCGCAGGTAACGAGCTGGGAGGCTTTGAGCGCTGCCTGGCAAAATCGTGTGCAAGGGGCGATCGCCGCTGATTCACGGCCCGACTGCATCGCCTATCCCAACACAGTGGAACAGCTGGCTGAGCTGGTCACCTGTGCCCATCAAAATCAGTGGCGGCTGTTGCCCTGCGGCCACGGCAGCAAACTCAGCTGGGGCGCACCGATCACGGGCGCTGATCTGGTGATCAGTACCCAAAATCTCAATCAAGTGGTGGAACATGCCATCGGCGATCTGACCGTCACGGCGCAAACCGGGGTCGGATTTGCTGAGTTGCAAACGGCTCTGTTGCAGACCCGACAGTTTTTGGCGATCGACCCAGCGTATCCCCAACAGGCAACGCTGGGGGGCATTGTCGCCACCCGCGACACAGGAGCCTTGCGACAGCGCTATGGGGGCATTCGCGACATGCTGATTGGGGTCTCGTTTGTGCGTCACGATGGTCAACTGGCCAAGGCCGGTGGACGCGTGGTTAAAAACGTCGCTGGCTACGATCTGATGAAACTGATGAGTGGGTCTTTTGGCACGTTGGGCATCTTGACCCAGCTGACCTGGCGCACCTTCCCGCAGCAAGAAGTAGCTCAAACAGCGGTATTAACCGGATCTGCTACCGCCATCCAAGCGGTAACAGCAGATGTCCTAAAATCTTCCCTAACGCCCGCCAAGCTGGATATCTTGTCGCCAGGGCTAGGGACAGATGGGGGAAACCTGTTCGGTTTAGCAGTGCAGTTTCAAAGTATTGCTGCAGGTGTCGCAGAGCAGGTTGAATTGCTGACGGCGATCGCCCAACCCTATGAACTACAGCTCCAAACCCGAGCCGATGAGACCGACGAAACGTTTTGGCAGGAGCTGACGGCAGCGCTGCTACCGGTCGAGCGAACGGCAGATTTGGCGATCGCGAAAGTAGGCATTTTGCCTGCCCGAGCGGTCGATTTACTGCAATCTCTGGAGACGGCATTGGCACCCGGCACTTGGCAGGCGCGCATTCACGCTAGTAGCGGCATTGGCATCCTGCAGTTGCACTGCCCGCAAAATTCACCGGCTCAGTTAGCGACAGTGAGATCGCGCTGTCAGGCTGCGGGTGGCTATTTGAACCTGTTGGAAGCCCCTCCAGACTGGCAGCAGCAGTTTGATCCCTGGGCGTTGGATGACGCCGCACGGCTGATGATGACCCGGTTGCAAAAGCAGTTTGATCCGCAAGGGCGCTTGAGTCCCGGTCGTATGCGATAAATTCATCAGCCGATTGCAGGCACGGCTTCCTCACGACTCCCTATCGATATCAGGATTCGAGCGATCGCCGAGCGGCGATGCAATAGACACCATTGAAAGATGATCCCCCGCGATCGCCTTTCCCTCACCTTGTACGCGCCCAATCCCTAAATCAACGCGGTAGGCTGGAACTACCGATAGGCAGTGAAATCTCACCAATATGCAAACGGCAGCTGCGCCCACGCCTCACCCTGACAATTAGCCAGAGCAGGGATTTGATCCCCAACATCCACCAGCCCAAGAGCTGATTGATGCCTGTGTGCACTGTGGGTTTTGTTTGACCACTTGCCCCAGCTATCGGGTCATCGGCAAAGAAATGGATTCGCCTCGGGGTCGCATTTACCTGATGGATGCGATTAATAAGGGAGAGGCAGAGTTTTCGGCCACAGCAGTGGAGCATTTTGACTCTTGCCTGGGCTGTCTAGCCTGTACGACATCTTGCCCGTCGGGCGTGCAGTACGATCAGCTGATTGCGGCGGTGCGGCCTCAGGTGACGCGCAATCACTCGCGATCGCTGCCGGGCAAACTCTTGCGCACGCTAATCTTTCAGCTATTCCCCTATCCCGACCGGATTCGCCTGCTGCTGACGCCCCTGGGGCTATATCAAGCCTCGGGATTGTCAAAACTCATTCAGGGATCAGGGTTGCTGAAAAAACTGTCACCCAACTTAGCCGCGATGGAGTCTTTGTTGCCCAGAGTGACTGCCAAATCCTTTCAAGATAATTTGCCGGAGGTGATTCCGGCAGTGGGCAAAAAGCGCTATCGGGTAGGCATGGTGTTGGGCTGCGTCCAGCGCAGCTTCTTTTCGGATGTGAATGAAGCAACAGCGCGGGTGTTGGCGGCGAACGGCTGTGAAATTGTGATCCCCAAAAGCCAGGGTTGCTGCTCAGCGCTACCGGCTCACCAGGGTGAAGAAGCCCAAGCCCAAGCGCTGGCACGGCAAATGATCGATGCGTTTGCCGATACCGAAGTGGATTATGTGGTGATCAATGCGGCGGGCTGTGGGCACACGCTGAAAGAATACGGTCACATCTTGCAAGATGATGACGCTTACCGCGATCGCGCTCAGGCTTTTTCAGCCAGCGTCCGCGATGTGCAGGAGTTTTTGGCCGCTGTTGGCCTGACGGCGGAGCTGCACCCGCTCACCGAGAATGCATTGCCCGTGGTCTATCAAGATGCCTGCCACCTGCTACACGGGCAAAAAATTAGCGTGCAACCCCGCCAGCTCCTCAAGCAAATCCCCCATGTGCAGCTGCGCGAGCCCATTGACGGGGCGCTGTGCTGTGGCAGTGCCGGGGTTTACAACATGCTGCAGCCCGAAGTGGCCGAAGAATTGGGCCAAATGAAGGCGGAAAACCTGGTGAATACAGGGGCCAAGCTGATCGCCTCGCCCAATCCGGGCTGTTCCCTACAGATTCAGAAACATTTGCAGCAACAGGGCCAATCACTGCCGCTGGTGCATCCCATTGAGCTCCTGGATCGCTCCATTCGCGGCGAAAAACTTGCAGTGTGAACACCCTTGAGCGCTAAGGGAGTCGCGCAAAAATAACATCCCATCCACGCTCTCACCCATCCCCCCTCTCACAGTCAGAAACGGGTACTTTATTTCTTTGTCGATCCCTAAACGCTCGGACGAGGAACAAAAGCGCACCGTTGCCAAAAGAGCGTAGTAGGATGGACAAGCATCATTCCCCCAACCCTTGACTATGTCTTCGACATCTCCTGATCTGACTACAACCGCAACGGCAACGCCTTTATTGGGGCAATCTCTGGACGAACTCACTGATTGGGTCAAAGCCAAGGGACAACCAAGCTATCGCGGCAAACAGCTGCACCAGTGGCTTTACGAAAAATATGCCCGTAACCTGACCGACGTGACGGTATTTTCCAAAGCATGGCGGGCCGAGATTGTCGATATGCCGGTCGGGCGATCGCAATTACACTTTCGCTCTGTCGCGCCCGATGGCACGGTGAAATATTTGCTGAAGCTGGCCGATGGTCACATTATTGAGGCAGTTGGCATTCCCACTGAGCGGCGGCTCACAGTGTGTGTGTCCTCTCAAGTCGGCTGTCCGATGGCTTGCGATTTTTGTGCCACGGGCAAGGGTGGCTTTTTGCGGAACCTGGAGACCCACGAAATTGTCGATCAGGTCTTGACCGTGCAGGAAGATTTTGATCAGCGCGTCAGCAATATTGTCTTTATGGGCATGGGTGAGCCCTTGCTGAACCGCAAAAGTGTCGTGAAAGCGGTGCGATCGCTGAACCAAGATATCGGCATTGGCCAGCGATCGATCACGGTTTCGACCGTCGGGATTCCAGGTCAGATTCGGCGATTAGCCGACGAATCGCTGCAGATCACCTTGGCGGTCAGCCTCCACGCCTCCAACCAGACGTTGCGAGAAACGTTAATCCCCAGTGCTCGCCAATATCCCCTCAAAGCCTTGGTCGATGAGTGCTATGAATATGTGCACCAGACCGGGCGGCGCATTAGCTTCGACTACATTTTGCTGTCAGGGCTGAACGACTTGCCCCACCACGCGGCTGAACTCGCAGAAATGGTGGGAGGCTTTCAAAGTCACGTCAACCTGATTCCCTACAACCCCATCAGCGAAGTAGACTATCAGCGACCCAGCGATCGCCAGATCCAAACCTTTGTCGATGAACTCAAAAAACGCAACGTTGCCGTTAGTGTGCGCTACTCACGAGGACTCGAAAAAGATGCAGCCTGCGGCCAACTGAGAGCGCAGAAGTTAGCGAGCTAAAGTTCATGCTGGGGCCTCCACTCCGCAAGCTCACCTAAGACTATTACGGCACGAGCCGAAAGCGTCAAAACCATGTCATGCAATTGGATGAGCACCCCAAGCTGAGGCTCATCACTCGTAGAGCATGGCCATGACAGCCGAACCACCCTGTCTGCGATCGGGCAAACCAGTTAATACCAGTTCTTAGTGATCGGACTGCCGATGCAATCTCGGCAACGCCGGGGAGCCAGAGCTGTAGCCTTGTTTTAGAGAATCGTTATAAGTCATGAAGCGTAAGGCGACAACAGCCTGGTAGAAAAGCACCGTAGCGGAGGCTGTCGTCGAGCAAGATATCGATGGGTGACTGACTGAGAAAAGGGGCTCATCACCAGAGCCATGAAGCAGTCTGTTGGCTTTCGCCATCAAAGCATCTAATGGGCACGGGTGGCCAGCAGCTGTTCTTCTAAGGCAGCAATGCGGTTGTAGGCGGCTGTCAGCTGAGCCGTAAGCCGTTGAATTTGTACCTCGGAAGACAAAATAGTGTCATCGCCAGACGTTTCAGGATCGACGTAGACCGAATCCATCAGAATGTCTTTGTGCATGAGCAATGACTCACCACGTTGAAAATTGCCAGATGTTTTAACGCGGGGCGGATAGCTATCATCCAATGTACTGGCGTCGGCCGCAGACTTGGACGTAGAAAGCATCTCGGTCACCCGAGAGTTGACCTGGTCAATCACCTCGTGGAGTGCGTCAACTTTTTGAGTCAGCAATGTGACTTGTGATTGCATAGGTTCCATATGACGCTGAAGCTCTTGAATAGAATTATCTATATCCTATAGCTGCTTTTTTTCAATGCGTCAGTTACCACTAATGATTTAAAGTTTGTTGACGATTTTTCTCTGCCGCAGGTTTTTATTGACGTTGCTCAATAAGTTCGAATTGTTTTCTGTGTCGGGGTTTGAGGATATCAACACGCTCAATTGCAACAAGTTAGCAGGTGCTCGTTGGTGCTTTTCGAGACATATAAGTTCATTAAGCCCTTACCGAAGAAAATTTTGAATCAGGTCACATTTTAGTGCGAAATACCTCTTCAGCATCCGCCTTCTTAACCAGACGATAATCTTGAGAAAGAAGCTCAAAGCCTTGCAGGACAAAACTTTTGTAGTACTGTATACCGTCATCAAACAAACACCCTTAGGGACTTGGCCTTTCGTTTCAGATGTCTACTAGCGAAAGTTTCATCTATCAAAAGCAGGGTTTTGAACTTTTCAGATAAAGGATAACGGTGTTTTTAAAGGTATATTTTGCCGACTAGGCGTTAAAAACGATAAGGGAAAGCCTTACTCCCAAAGCTTCGTAGCAAATGAAAGCCTTTTGAAAGTTCTTTGTTTACTCTGGAAAGCCCCCTGATGAGAGAAAACAATAAGGCTAATCTAAATAAAAATCTATGGATCTTTGAGTTTGCAGTGATATTTCACTAGAGGTTTGCATCAGTTAGCGTCTCAATGTCTGTACCGTAATGCTTTCAGCCTTTAGCTTGTTGAGTGGAGAGGGTGCGACAATGCTTGTCCCATGAGATTTCGAGGATTAGCTGATGACGTGCCCTAATAGAGTGCAGCGAAAATATATCAACTATTTAGCAATGACGGGGGGGGTAAGGTTCACGGTTTAGAAATCAAGGTAGGTAACCTCCCAAGGGTAGGAAGACTTCTGCCACGCCGTACGAGTCACCCTTCCGAGCCTGAGCGATCGCGGCGGTTTGCCAAAACTTAATCTTTGGGGAGATTTCACTCCTTGAGCCAGGATTCGATCCGGGCGAAAAGTGCCGAAAAGCAGCGAACGGCACTCCTCATAAGCGTTCGTTCGCGATCGCGGCAGCGCAGTTTGGTACCCTTGACACAGGCCGCTGACCCAAGGCGCAAAGCGCTTGTAGGGGGCTCGGAAATGCAGTTCAAGGCAGCTAGCGCGGTGCCTTTGCGCTGTCTCTATCGGTTGAATCACAACAACTGAGCTATTTGTTTATCATCAACACGCCCTTATGGATCGAAGACGTTTACTGGCTGGGTTAGCAGCGTTGGCCGTCTCTCAAGTTGCCTGCCGCCGCAACACCGACAGTGCCCTGCAGATCACAACCCTCAAGGGTGTCTTGCCGCCCCAAGTGCTCAGCAACTTCAAGTCGGGACTAGCAGAGTCTGACCAGTTGCGGCTCACAACCCGGAAAGATTGGGCTGACCTTTTCCAGCAGCTACAAGCCTGGCATCCATCCACTACCGCTGATTCGACGGAGGTGACGGCGTCGCCCGGAGCGGACTGGGTTTGTCTCAGTGACTATTGGCTGCTGGCCGCGATTCAACAGCAGCTGATTGCGCCATTGCAAGATGTTGAGCAGCTGCCCGGCTGGTCTGATCTCTCGACCACTTGGCCCACGCTCCTGCGACGCAACAACCAGGGCCTCTTGGCAGATTCTGGCCAACTGTGGGCAACGCCCTATCGCTGGGGCTATTTGACCATCGTGTATTCGCGCCGTCAGTTTGAGCGTTTGGGCTGGCATCCCTCAACTTGGCGAGATTTGCTAAATCCCGACATTCAGGACCGACTGGCCTTGCCTAACCACCCTCGACTGGTTTTGGGCGTGATGTTGAAAGCGTGGGGGCATTCTGCCAATGATCCTGATCCCAGCGCTTACTCAGACGTCGTGGAATCGGTGGAGGCACTGGCATCGCAGGTCAAGGTTTATTCTTCAGAACATTATTTACAAGCCCTCATTCAGGGCGATATCTGGCTAGCGGTGGGCTGGTCAACGGAGATTCAACCGATTCTGTCTCAATATCGCCAGCTCAGCATGGTAACGCCTGAACCCGGCACCTTATTGTCTGCGGATGTTTGGGTTAAGCCCAACCAGCAGGCGGATGCAGCCTCAGAGATCGCGCTGACTGAGCTGGAACAAAAATGGCTAGCTTACTGGTGGCAACCCGCCGTGGTAACGCCCCTCAGCCTGTTTTCCAAGGGCGTATCGCCCCTGTTGCTGACGACTGAAGCGACTGCTGAATCTTGGGGGAATGATCAGGCGGCCCGGCGTCCAACTGCTGAGCAATTGCGACAGAGCCAGTTCATTACGCCGTTGGCAGAGCCCGCGATCGCCCGCTATGACGAGCTGTGGCAACGCTTACGGCGGGGCGAATAAATCTTCAAATTCAGGACTGGTGTAGTCGATAAATGGACCAATCGAGGCGGCGCAAGTGACCTCGCTGAGTTCCGGTAGGGACACCTGAGGCGGCATTAAGTCAGTAGAAGCAGCAACGCTGCTAAAGTCGCAGGCATGCACACCCGTTAGAGTCACAGAGCTGTAGATTCTGACGTGGTAGCCATAGCTCATGCCCGCGCTGCCAAATTGCCTCAGCACACCATATTTCTGAAAGTAGTTGAAGCGATTCCAATATTGAGGATCAACTCTCACATCAACGACCAATGTGTCAGTAGTCGAGTCATGAAAGGCCACCCAATCTCTCACCAAGCGATAGCCCTCGACCCTGACTAACGTATTGTCAGCCTGACGCCAGAGCGTAGGGAGTTGGTCACGCCGCCACCAAAAGTTGGGCAGTGATGGCTCAAACAGAGAGGCTTCTTGCTGTCGAGACATTACCGCCGTGTCACTGGGGGTGCGAGGATTTTCGAAGTCAATCAAACCGTACTCAGAATCAAGCTCTAACAGCGTTTCAAAAATGGCATCTTCGGGTGCAGGCGGAGGCACCGCTTCCAGCAGGGACTGGGCGATCGCTCCAGTTGCACCAACGGTACACAACGCCACGCTGCACAGCCCTAACGCCCACTGCCAGCGCCGCGACGGTGAACGTAAAGCATTGAGAGGTCTTGGCAGCATGGAGGTCACCACAGCGGTTTTGAGGGGATGAACGATAATGGCACGCTCGTCTCAACCAGCAACGGCAGCAGAGCGCTTTGGCCTTCATTCTAATCTGGCAGCTCAGGATTGAGAATCAGCTGCAGGCGATGGGTATGCAGCAGGCTGAGCGGGCATGAGGCGATCTGTTCGAACATACAGGCGACATGTTCGGGGCGCAGCAGCGTGCCGTCATTGCGGCAGCTACCCACATAGCGAATGACGACGGATGAGTCCACTTTGTTGCCCTGCCAATGAGCCGGGAGAAATGACAGCGTACTTTGATCAGCCAAGGCCAGCTCAAAGAGGCGATCGCGCAGATTAACCGACTTCTTTTTGCCTGATTTGGTCGTGTGCTCCCACATCACGCTCTCGGCTTGGAGAATGGCGGCAATCCACTCTGACCAGTCTGGACGAGCGATCGTCTCAGGATCGGGCTCTGGAGCCAACACCAGCAGATACTCGGCCCGTTCGAGAGATTTAGTCGCCGAAGGATCAGATAACGGTACATCGACTACGTCGAAGATCGGCATGTCAGCAGGCAACTGCGCCGCGAGCTGCGATCGAAATGTGGCCAATGCCATCGGCTGAGTAAGTTCAAAATCAATCACCTCACCGGAACTCGTCGCGCCCAACGGCAAGGCATTGGCGGGTGAGATCCGTGGCCCTGGATGAAAGCCGCCGGTAAAGGCAATCGGCATCGCCGCCCGCCGCAGGGCACGGTCAAACAGACGCACCAGATCGAGGTGTCCCAACAGAGCGAGTTCACCCTGCTTACCTAAACGCACCCGCAGCCGCTGAGCCCGCGTCTTGTCGGGCTGAGCATGTCCCGAAAACTCAGGGATGGCTGGCGGCTCAACGATCACGTTGTGACCAAAGTCAGGCCCACACACCCCGCAATGAGAGCAGCCTTCAAACGAGCAGTCGGGAACGGTGGCAGCGGCCAGTGCTCGCTGCAGGTCTTCCTGTAGCCAGGTTTTGTCAATCCCGGTGTCCAAATGATCCCAGGGTAGGGGCAGGGCCAGTTCGGCATCGCGATCGCTGCCCTGATCGGCCATCACGTTCCACTCGCCGGTTTCGACCTGACGATATTTCCAGGAGAGATCAGCCTCATCAATGGCTTGAGTCCAGGCATTAAAGGCTCGGTCGAGACTTTCCCACCAAGAATCCATGCCCGCTCCCAGCTGCCAGGCCCGATGTACCACTGCCGATAGGCGGCGATCGCCGCGCCCCACAAAGTCTTCCATCGCCGAAATACGGACATCGGTGAAGTTCGCTTTGAGGCCCCGCATCTGCCGAAACTCAGCGCCTAACAGGGCTTGCTTGCGCAGGAATTCGCTCGTTGAGACGCTATGCCACTGAAAAGGGGTATGGGGTTTAGGCGTGAAGTTAGAAATCGTCAGGTTGATCTTTAGCGGTTTGCGGCCTTTTTGGCGACATTCCTGCTGCAGCCATCGCACCGTCTCAGCGATGCCGATGACGTCGGCATCGGTCTCGCCCGGTAGCCAAATCATGAAATACAGCTTGACCCGATCCCAGCCCTGTTCGTAGGCCGTCTTCACGCCGCGCAGCAGTTCCTCATTAGTCAGCCCTTTGTTAATGATGTCACGCATGCGCTGGGTACCCGCTTCTGGCGCAAAGGTCAGCCCGGTTTGGCGCGTGCCGCCCAGAATATTGGCAATGTTTTCATCGAAGCGATCGACCCGCTGGCTGGGCAGCGAGAGGGAAATATTGTCATTCTTCAGGCGATTTTTGACTTCCAGACCCACGGCAGGCAGCGCCAGATAGTCGGAGCAGCTCAGGGAAAGGAGAGAGAACTCATTATAGCCGGTAGCCCGCATCCCCTTTTCGATCGCGTCTACAACCTCGGTCGTATCGACATCGCGGGCCGGCCGGGTCAGCATACCCGGCTGACAAAAGCGACAGCCGCGAGTGCAGCCCCGACGAATTTCGACCGTGAGGCGATCGTGCACCGTTTCCACATAGGGCACGAGGCCGATCGCATAGTGGGGCATCGGGGTCGCCACTCGCCGCAGCACGCGAGCTGGCACATCCGGTCGATTGGGATGCACGCTGCCGTCCGCCGCCATGTCATAAAACTGGGGCACGTACACCCCCGGCACCTGGGCTAAGTCGAGCAGCAGCGCTTCCCGGCTGAGCCCCGCCGCCTTACCCTCTTCAATCACCAAGCCAATCTCGGGCAGTAGTTCTTCCCCATCACCCAGCGCGATAAAGTCAAAAAATTCGGCATAGGGTTCAGGGTTGGAGGTGGCGGTTTGGCCTCCCGCAAAGATCAGCGGCCAACTGCCCGTCTCCACGCTCCAGACACCGGTCGCATCCCGTTCTCGCCAGGTGAGGGGAATCTGCGCCAGGGTCAACATTTCTAAAATGTTGGTGGCCCCGAGCTCATAGGCCAGGCTAAAGCCCAAAATATCGGATTCTGTTAGCGATCGCCGCGACTCCACGGCAAACAGGGGCGTCTGCGTCTCCATCAGCTTTTGAGCAAGATCGGCAGCGGGCAGATAGGCGCGATCGCACAGCTGGCGCGGCTGAGCATTCAAAATGCTGTACAGAATAATGTGACCTAGGTTAGATGCGCCAACCTCATACACCTCGGGATAGGTCAGCACCCAATGCACCTGAGCTTCGTCCCAGGATTTATGCACAGCGCCCCGTTCATTGCCTAGGTAGCGAGCAGGTTTGTTGATTTCAGTATTGAGCAGCGATTCAACAGCAACGGCCACGGTGATCACCTTGGAAAAAGACAGGGATTGAAGTGCAGAGACCACTATAACGAAAAGCCCTGTGCTGTTCTTACGCTGTGTTGATTTGTGATGGCTGGTCGTGATTGGAGCTAGGGGCGAGAAGAGGGCCGGGGAGCAAGGGAGCGGGGGGAGATCTATTCAATGCCGATGCCTGAGTGGGTGAGGGCGATCACCTGGCCGGGGATGAAGAGTCTGACGTTCAATCAGGTGGGCGACTCTACGGTGGGAGCAATCCTGGGACAAGGGCTGGATTGCGTGACTGTTCAACGGCTAAAGGCCACCATCGCATTTTGACCACCAAAGCCAAAGCTCATGCACAGGGCGGTGGCCAGGGGGGCTGATGTGGCCTGCGTCATCAGATTCAGATCAAAGGCGGCGGTGCGCAAACCGGTGCAGGGGGGCAACATCTGCTGATTCAACGCCAGCAAACAGGCGGCGGCTCCCATGGCACCGGAGGCTCCCAACGTATGCCCTGTGGCTCCTTTCGTACCGGTCACCCAGGTGGTTGCAGGAAAGATTTTTTGGATCAGCGCGGCCTCATAGGCATCATTGAGCCTCGTGCTCGTGCCGTGGGCGTGAATCAAGCTGACATCCGCCGGACCTAATTGGCTGCGCTGTAAACAGGTGCGCAGAGCCGCTAAGCCCCCTTGTTGGCTCACCGCATCGGGCGCGCTGATGTGATTAGCGTCGGCCGTTAAGCCAGCGCCTAAAAAGCGACCATAAACCTTCGCCCCCCGGGCTGCTGCCACCGCCGCCGCCTCCAGCATTAGCACCGCTGCCCCCTCACCCAATACGAGCCCTTCGCGCTGGGCATCAAAGGGATAGCAGCCGGTTTGGGCCAGCGCTTTCATCTGCTCAAATCCGGTTAGCGCCAGGGGCGTGATGGGCACTTCCCCCGCCCCTACGAGAACTTGTTCACACTGTCCCGTTCGAATTAGCTCCGCTCCCTGGGAGATCGCCCACAAACCCGTCGCACAAGCTGCCATCGGTGACAACACCGGGCCTTGGCTCGCAAGATGGCGAGCGACTGTCATCGCCCCCATGTGCGGGAGATGTTCCAGCCAATCGGCCACCTGGCCACCGACGAGGGCTGCTTCCCAATCCCGCTGATAGCCGCGACTGCTGCCAATCACCACCCCGCAGTCTGGCAGCGGTAAGGACAACTGGGCATCGTTGACGGCGGCGATCGCCGCCGTCAATAACAGGGTATTTAAATCGCTAGGCCGCTTGCCAAGCATGGCTAAAGGGCGAGGCGCAAGGGCCGCAAAGGGCTGACGTAGGGCGATCGCGCTTTCTCCCCTCAGCAAACGTTGCCAGATCTCAGGCACGCTTTGACCAAGGGCCGAAACCCACCCAATACCTGTGACGACCACCGCCATGAATGATTTCTATTCAGGCTGGCGGAGATTTTCAATACCCGAGACGACCGTGGCCGATTCGACGATGTCGCCTTGCTCAATTCCGTCCACGACATCCATACCATCAGTGACGTAGCCAAACACCGCATAGCTGCCATCCAAAAACGGTAGATCAGCCAGGGCAAAGTAAAACTGAGCCGAAGCTGAATCTGGCAGCTGCGATCGCGCCATCGCCAGGGCCCCGCGCATGTGACTGAGGACCGGGGGCGCAGCGATGTTAGCCGCCTCTAAGGGTTGACCATACACCGGCGACTCCGCCCCGACTGGCTGAATCTCTAGGGGAATGTAGCGCTGCTCATTTGTTTCTGGATCAATAAAGCCACCAGTACCCAACGCCTGGGGTGGCACCGAAGGATCTTTGCTCTGGGGATCTCCCCCTTGTACAACGAAGGGTTCAGGCGATTTCACAACTCGGTGAAAAGCAACGCCGTCATACACGCCCCGTTCTACCAGATCGACGAAATTCCCCGCAGTGACGGGTGCTTTTGTCCCGTCAACCTCCATGACCACAGTGCTGCCGTTGATCTGCATCTCGATAGTTGCCATCCCGTCTAAAACGGGCAGGTTAGCATCCAGTTCAGCTGCTACCGGAGTTTCCGCAGCGAGGGGGGCCGTTTCCTCTAACGGCGTCTCGCTAGTGATGGGGTCAGCGGTCGGTTCGCTATTGGTGCAGCTAGCTACGCCAGCTAAAAGCACGACTAGGCAGAGTATCCGACTCCATTGCCGAAGCTGCATTGTCATCGATCGCTTGCTCCAAAGGATGTACTAAGAGAGGCCATACATTCTGGCATGTTTGTCGTCAGATTGAGAGGACATTGCCGCTAACTCTCATCGCGGGTGCTGATCAAGACAGTGAGATTTGTTACTCCGCCCAGTTACGAGGCTTCAAACACCCTTACCGTTCGAATCAGTTCAGGCAACTCCCGACTTTAAAAAATTTCTATCGTTACTATGCAGAACAAGTCATGCAGGCAAATATCTGAAATAACCGGACATTGCATGCCGATCTCGCCCCCCGATTGATACGGTTGATGGGCTGCTCCTGCAGGGGGAGTGTCGCTAAAATTGCCCACTTTCGTCTTTGACCTAAAGCCCTTCGAGCGGCACCTGCAAGAATCGGGCTAACTCAGCGCCTTGATTTTCGAGTTCTGAGAGGGGCAGGGGCTGCCCGACTCGGGTGAGGGGAATTTCGGGACGCCCTTTAACGCGCAGATAAAGCGCCCGCTTGGGATTCAGGCCTTCGCGAATGTCGACTCGGACGGCTTGAACCTTGTCCAGGGGATGCTCGATTTCGATACTGCGATTCTTGCCCAAAAAACCGGACCGAAAAATCCGCACCTTACCGGTCTCTTTATTAAATTCGTTGTAACCGCCGCCAACATCCAACGTAATAATCAGCCAGAGATAGCCTGCCAACAAAATGCCGATGACGCCATAAAATCCCATGGCAACTCCCTGAGGAATAAAAATCAGCGAAGTCGGATCAGCAAATGGCAGGAGGTTGATTTGTAGATAGCTGGAGAGGCTGGCCAGGAAAAATCCTGTGGCCCCAAAGGACATAACCGTTGCCCACCAATAGTTACTGAGGCGCCGAGCCCCCAGTACTGGGTACTTCAAAATCGAATTTTCACTGGTTTGTGTGGATGCAATCATTACTCGAGAATTTTAAGTATCAGATTGTAAAAAATTGGATCACTCCCTATCATAATTAGAAACCTGCATTTCTCTAATGACTCATTGAGTGGTCATTGAGAACGCACCGATAGGGCTAACCTCTCACTTAGCAGAGTATAGGGCCTCTATCGAGGCGATCGCAGCTTTGCAATAAACATGCAAAGTCTTGCATGATAAACATGCTGGATTCCTAGCTATAGATAAGAGGGTTTGAAATGACCATAGCAATGGGACGAGCGCAAGCCCAGCGAGGATGGTTCGACGTCCTC
>JBHJJI010000220.1:0-6297 GCA_050042805.1 Leptolyngbyaceae cyanobacterium | reverse complement strand
CGCCTTAGGTCACACTTGGGTATGTTCTCAACTTGGTGCTCAACTGCCGGTCTGACCACCCAAACGCGGCTCAGTGCCCGCAATCAGTCGGCGGATATTAGCGCGATGCCGCAGCACAACGTATAGGCTGCCCGCGATCGCGAGCAGAATGTAGGGTAAGGGTTGCTGTAACGTCACCATCAATGCCGCCGATGCTAACGCCGTGATGATTGAGCCGAGAGAGACAATTCTAAAAAGCGCGAGCATCAAGCCAAAAATCGCTGCCGCGCCCACACCCGCAGGCCAATAGAGCGCCAGCAGCACACCTAACCCCGTCGCTGCCGATTTGCCCCCAGTCCAGTTGAGCCAAACTGAGCGACTGTGGCCGACGATCGCCAGTAGCCCCGCACCGGTCATCCACCAGGGCACAGTAGATAACCAGTCAGGCAAACTCGCGTAGGCCGCTGTCAGCCACACTTGAGTCGCCGCGACGGCGACTAAGCCTTTCAGCAAATCGATTATCAAGACCGTGATCCCGGCTCCTTTACCCACCACCCGAAACACGTTGGTCGCCCCCGTATTACCAGACCCATGTTGTCGAATGTCGATGCCTTTGACTGCCTTCGTCACGAGATACCCCGTGGGCAGCGCCCCCAATAAATAGGCTGCAAAAACTGCTACGATTCCGACTGCCCAAGCCATTTATCACCACTCTCACAGGACACCACTTTTTAGTCTACTGTCCCAGGTTCGCTTCAAAATCAACTCAAAACGAACTGTTTACAAAAGGCGGCATCAAGGGCAGTATCCTTTGAATTCAAGTCAATCCCCGTCGTCAAGCTTCGCCACCGTAGCCGCGATCGCGGCTACATGGCGCCCGGTCAGATCTAGAGATCGAGCTAAATTAGACTGATCGCGGCAATCTCACTTAGCACGTTTATCTGCTCGAATGTTATCTAACTCTTGGGTGCTGACAGCTGAGCGTTCAACTCGCGATCGCGGGCACTCAGGCATTTTCTTACGGGACTGATCGGCGCATGCAGGCATCTTTATTTCAAAGGCTCAATCAGCTGGTATTGCTGAATCCGAGCCAACAGCGGGCCCTGAGCCATATCTTAGAAACCGTAGAGATGCCCAAAGATTCCGTTTTATTAGAAGCAGGACAAATATCCAACCACCTTTACTTTGTGGTGGAAGGAATTTTGCGCTCTTCTTACACTTTTGAAGATAAGGAAGTGACTCGATGGTTTTGTTTCGCCGAGCATTTTGCCACATCATACTTTAGCTTCGTTTATCGACGACCCAGCGAAGACACGATCATGCTTCTTACTGACGCTAAGCTGCTAGCAATTAGTCACAAAAATCTGCAGTACCTCAGTCAACAAGATAGCGTTTGGATTGATCTCAACCGGCATTTACTGGAACATTACTACACTAACTCACTAGAGCGGATTGCCGCCTTTCAAACTCAATCGACGCTGGAACGATACGAACACCTATTGCAGCAACATCCGACTATTGAGCATGATGTTCCCCTCGGATATCTAGCCTCTTATTTAGGCATGACGCAGGAAACTCTGAGTCGATTTCGCCGTAAAAAGAAGCGAGCATAGCAGAATGCGTTTGATTTAAATCAAAATCATCGGGCCAGTTGATTTAAATCAACGCAACTGGGCTGACGTTTGATTCCAGAAAAAATATTATCGAGTTAAGCAAACCCATTGAGGCTTTCGCGATGACTCTACGCTCTCTAATCGAAACTTATTACAACACTCAAACTGACGATTTTGCAAAATCTTTCCAGTTTCAACAACTCGAATCAGGTCATTTAAACATGGCTGAAATCGATGACTTTATTCATAACCTTTGTCGATCGCATCTCAAGAGTCCCCAAATTTTGGCCTTTCTATATGCCATTGCTCCCCCGGCTGCTGCGGACGCGACCCAACACAACCTGTTAGAAGAAATGGGGTTAGACGAGGCTGGCATTCGACATCCTGATTTGCTTTACCAACTCATGCAGGCAGCCGGATTTAGCCCGCAACAACAGGATGCCGTCACCGCCGCGGCCCAGGCGCAAGTGCGATCGCTCTGCACCGACCCGCTAATGTTTGGCACGATCAAAGAACTCGGACTCTCGGTGCTGTTGGAAGTCACCTGTTTTGAGTGGATGCTCGCTCGACTCTCAAGCCGGCTGGGTCAAGCGCTACATACTCATCGAGGCTTACCGACAGAGGGGTTGGCTTGGTTTTATCACCACTCAGACGTTGATATTCGCCATGCCGCCGAAGGGGTTGAGGCCGTTGTGCATTACGTCAGCGATTACGACATTGAGGCCGACGAACTGGCCACCATTCTCGATATCACGTTTCGCGAAAATGTCTTTATCCGCCGCTACTTTGGCTGCCCAGCCCTGGCACTCGCCACCCCGGCAGGGGAGGCCGTGTCATGAAAATTGTCGCCGCCACCATATTTGCGCTGCAGCTCCCTTTTGTTGAGGCATTTGCCCACAGCATTCGTAACCGGGCCTGTTCTGATGCCATGGTGGTGCGGGTAGTCGCCGAGGACGGCACAGTGGGCTATGGGGAAGCGATCGCGCGCCCCTATGTCACGGGTGAAACCGTGGACTCATGCCTGGAATTTATGGCTAACACCCTCTGGCCCGCCGTGCAGCAGCAAGACTATCCGCTGCCCCCAGCGGACGCCTCGACCGGGGTTGATTGGCTTAATCAAGTGGCGCTGACGCTGCCCACTGAGCCGGCTGGCAGTGGGCAGCCCGATCCCTCGGTTGTCGCCTGGCATGCCGCCCGTACCGGTTGGGAACTCGCGCTCGTCGATTGTCTGCTGAAATCTGCCGGGCGTTCTCTAGGCGAAATCTTGCCGCCTCAACGAGCAACAGTCACCTACAGCGGGGTGATTACCGCCAGTGGGATAGAACAAGCGGTGAAAGTAGCCAAGCGATTCAAACAGTTTGGCCTCTCTCATCTCAAAGTCAAGGTGACCGGTGTGGATGATCGGGCACGCGTGGCGGCCATTCGCGATGCCGTCGGCGCTGAGCCGCTGATTCGTCTCGATGGCAATGGGGCTTATACCGTCGAGTCGGCGATCGCCACTTGTGACAACTTGGCTGAATTTGCGATCACCAGTGCCGAACAGCTGATTCCCCGCGGTAATCCCACTGACTATGCCCAACTCCAAGCGGCGACCGCGATTCCTCAAATCGCGGATGAATCGCTCATCACGCTGGCTGACGCGCAGGCGCTCATTGCCGCACAGGCCTGTCAGGGGTTCAACCTTCGCCTCTCCAAATGTGGGGGATTGGCTCAGACCCTCGCGATCGCCCGCTTAGCCGAGCAAGCCAACATCTTTGTTCAGGTGGGCTGTCAGGTCGGCGAAACCGCCATTTTGTCCGCTGCTGGCCGCCATCTAGCCGCTGGGTTGCCCCAAGTGAAATTCGTCGAGGGCTCCTACGGCAAACTCTTACTCAGTCAAGATATCAGCCGCATCCCCGTGCAGTTTGGCTATCGCGGTCAAGCTCCCGGGCTGACGCGTCCTGGCCTAGGCATTGAGGTGCAAGATGAGGCGCTTGCTGCTCACGCTCACCAAACGCTGCGATTAGCAACCACCTCCAGGGTTCACCATTAATCGACTCCCCAAGTGACTCATTAAATCGCCTTGCCCAGTTCCGTTTGGTGAGGCCCTCAGCTCATAACAGACAGGCCCAAATTTTGAGTCTGCTTGGGCAGCGAGTGATCGCAGCAGTAGGCCTTCGTTCCTGCTGCCTATTACTCAACCTGAGTTCGGGATAGCTTTTACCCGCCGATTGAGCCTTAAATTCTCTCTCGGGAGGAGTTCTAAAGGCAGGGTGGGGGCCGATCAGTCGCGCTAACTGGCGATTCACCCACCCCTCAGCCCCTCCCAGGAGGGGAAATATCCGGCTTCGGTTTTAACCCGAACTGACGTTACTCAAGTATTTTCCCAAAAATAGTTTTGACGCCCCGGCTTTTGAGCCGGTTCTCATTCATGTCACCTTTAATTCCGATGATGATTCGCTGGCGCGGTCAGGCGCTGGCGAACCGCTTTGATGCGGCTGCCCGCAACCCCGAGCGCGCGCAACAGGCCTGCCTGCAAGCATTACTGACGCGCCATCGAGCTACGGCTTTTGGCCAGGCCCATGGTTTTGACCAGATTCACACCCCTGCCGACTATCAACGCGCCGTGCCCAGCCGCGATTACGAAGCGCTGCGGCCCTATGTGCAGCGGATGATGCAGGGTGAGGCCAACGTGTTGGTAAGCGATCCGGTCACGATGTTTACGCTAACCAGCGGCACCACCGGGCAGCCCAAATACCTGCCCGTCACGGCGGTGTCTGAAGCGCGCAATTCTGCCCTGATGCGGCAATGGCTCTATCGGCTGCTGCCCCAACATCCGCGCTGCCTCAGTCGCTCTCTGGTAGGTATTGTGAGTGCTGCGGTGGAGGGCTACACGCCCAGCGGGATGCCTTATGGCAGTTTATCGGGGCGCATCTATCAGCAGATGCCAGGGCTAGTACGCCGGACTTACGCGGTGCCCTATCCGGTCTTTGAGATTCAGGACTATGATCGGCGCTATTGGGCGATCGCCCGCTTTGCTCTGGCCCGCGATGTCTCCTTTGTGGGCACCCCCAACCCCAGCACGCTGCTGCGACTGGCTGCCGTGATGGATGAACACCACGAGAGTTTGATTCGGGCGATTCATGACGGCACTTTGGGTCTGGCTGCCACTGACCTGTTGCCAGCCACGCGGCGATCGCTCCAGCCTGACCTACGCCCTCAGCCCCAGCGGGCCAAAACGCTAGAGCGCCTTGTCACCACCACCGGCCATTTGCACCCTCAAGATTGCTGGCCCCAGCTGCAGCTGATCGGCTGCTGGACTGGCGGCAGTGTGGGCATCCAGACACCGCGATTGGCCTCAGCCTATGGTGCCGTGCCGCTGCGAGATTTGGGCTACCTGGCCAGTGAAGCCAGAGTCACTCTGCCGATCGCTGATCACACGCCGAGCGGCGTGCTCGATCTGACGCTAAACTTTTGCGAATTTATCCCCGAAGACGCGATGGAGCAGCGCTATCCGCCGGTGTATCTCAGTCACGAACTAGAGATCGGTCAACGCTATCACATTATCCTCACGACGCCGGGCGGTCTGTATCGCTATCACATCAACGACATTGTGGAAGTTACGAGGTTCTACCACCGCGCGCCGCTTCTGGCCTTTGTGCGCAAGGGCAAAGATATGAGCAACCTGACCGGCGAAAAGCTGCACATCAACCAGATTTTGCTGGCGATGGAACAGGTGAAGCGTCAGTTTGACTTGACCATGGGGCAGTATCAATGGGTGCCGAACCTGTCTGAGATGAACTATCACATTTATGTGGAATGGGCCGACTCACGCAGCGATCGCTGGATTCAGCACACTCTGCTGCCCGCGCTCGATCAGGCGTTGCAGCAGCTGAATAGCGAATATGCTCAAAAACGCGCATCGCAGCGCCTGCAGCCGCTTTGTCTACATCGCCTGCAGCCCGGCTGGGCCGATGCGGTAAAACGGGCTGCGATCGCCACGAGCGGACGCGACGTGCAATATAAGTGGCAGGTGCTGTGTCCCGATGCCCAACCGCACCCGCTGACGTCGAGCTACCGCGAAGCCGCTCTGCCGGGGTAATACCAGTTCTACAAATTACAGCTACACGTACAAGTCGGCTTCGACTCCGCTCAGCCGACGTTCCTTGAGCGGAGTCGAAAGGAAGATCTGTAGTCCAGTTTCAGAGAACTGGTATAAATCATCTCGATGCGCTGGATTGAAGCCATTCATCGGGCCAGTCGAAGGCGGAGGATATGACAGAGGGTAGAAAGGTGCAGAGAAAGGCCTTGCCACAAGCGATCCGGCGATAGAAAGGGTGCCAACCTGACTACGGCTCGCTATATAAAAAACTTGCCGGAGCCTGTTGACCGGCTCCCAGCAAGCGGGGTCCTCAGGTGGGATATTTCTTACTTGGGAATACTCTCAACAGAGACGGGCCAGAGCCTGACAAGCATCGGATCTGGCCCTTTAATTTCTCGAAAAGCCGCCGAATTCGGGTTTATAACGAGCAATGAACTGGCGATTGCCGTCGTAGACCGCGATCGGCAGCTGTACCTGATTCCCTAACTGCATAATGTTTTGCACCAGTTCGTGGGTTTCAGTCATCACAGCGTCGTTGCTTGAGAGCCGACCCTGGGTCGAGGGCGGTGAAATTGACTGGCGAATGGCACTGTCGTAGGGTTCTCGGAGCGTGAGTTCAATGCC
>JBHJJI010000219.1:0-9817 GCA_050042805.1 Leptolyngbyaceae cyanobacterium | reverse complement strand
GATCCCAAAGTGGTGAAAGAGTTGCTGCTTGAGGTGTCTTATCACAATGCGCAAGTGCTCTCAAAACCGCCGCCGCTGGTTTTTTTCAAGGGATTTGGTGACAGCGCCCTCGATTTTGAACTGCTGGTGTGGATTGCTGATCCGCCTAAGCAGTTACTGATTATGAGCGATCTTTATTTTGCGATCGAGGCGGCGCTGCGGCAGCACAATATCGAGATTCCCTTTCCGCAGCGAGATTTACACATTCGCAGCGGGCAACTGTCAGTGGATCCCCGCACTGATTCTCAGGCGGAGTCATCATAGAAACGCTATTTTGGACAGTCCCTTAAATCGCCAAGTTGATGTCAATGGGTAGAGTAATGTTGAAGGCGGTTCGGGATGACTCGCTGGTGACTGCGATTTGACCGCCGATGTGCCACAGCAGCTTTTGCACTAAGGCCAAGCCCAAGCCAGTACCGCCTTGCTTCCAAGGGTCAGAACTGGGAACTCGATAAAACTTGTCAAAAATGCGCGGCAGTTCCGCCTCCGGAATGACGACCCCGGAGTTGGCGATGGTGACCAGTAATTGATCGTCTGATTGAGCGATCGCTGAAACTGAAATTGTTTCGCCGGGGGGGGTGTATTTGCAGGCATTGTTCAGCAGTTCGGCAAAGACTCGCTCCAAACTGGCTTGGTCACTGATGATGTGAGGTAAGTCCTCAGGCAGCAAGATTGAAAGCGCTTGCTCACGGCTTTGGGCGCGTTCGTAAAAGCCATTGGCGATGCCGGTGAGCCAGCTTTGCAGATTGATTCGCTGCGGGGTGATGGGGTGGTTGCCACCATCCAGTCGCTGTAAATCTAAGAGATCGTTGATGAGACTAATTTCTCGCTCACACTCTTCCTTCAAAACCACGTAATAGCGAGCCACCCGGTTTTGGCTGGTTTTGGGTTTTTGCAGCTCTTCATTGAGGCCCAGTTCTTGATTGAGGGTGACACCCAGCAACTGCAGCGCGACGCGCATGCTGGTCACGGGGGTGCGCAATTCGTGGGAAACCGTGCTCAAAAAGTCATCTTTGAGCTGATTGAGCCGCTCTAACTCTTTGACTTGGGCTTGCGCCGCTTGATACAACCGAGCTTGTCGAATGGCGATCGCACATTGGTTCGCGACCTGCTGCACCAGCCGAATTTCCTGTTCCGCAAAGCCATAGTCTTTTTCATTAATCAGCCAGAGATCGCCCAACACGCCGCGATCGTCGCGGATCGGGCAGGCAAACATCGCCACATGCCCCCGCACCGGATTGGGTTCCTTCGAGCAAAATTGAAAATATTGACCATTCAACAGCTGATGATAGACCTCGGGAAAGGCCTCCATCTGAGCCACCCGCCCCTGATAGGGCGGCAGCGATTCGTTGTATTCGTAGTAAATCGTTGAGGTGCCCTGCTCTAAATCATAGAGGGCCGTATTCGAGCCCTTGGCCCCCAGCACCCCAGTCAATTCTTCGACCGCCGTTTGCAAAATTTGCGACTCGTCTAAGCTGTCGCGCACCCGGTCGGCAATCAGTTTGAGAGTGGCCTCAAAATCTAGCGCCTGTCGTAGCTGCCGAGTGCGCTGCTCAACCTGGGTTTCAAGCTCGGCATTGAGCTGTCGAACCTGGGCATAGAGATCCGCTTGAGCGATCGCCCGCCCCACCTGAGTGGCGACATCCTGCAGCGACTCGATTTCCCATTGCATCCACGGACGCGGATGACGGCAGTCATGTACACAAATCAGGCCCAATAGCGTGTCGCCCTGGACAGCGGGAATGGTGATCTGCGACTGAACGTTGACGGCCTTGAGATAAACTCGCTGCTCTTCGGGTAAATCAGAATTCTCAACGTCTTCCACCGCGTTGAACTGGCCTTGACGATATTGGGGCAGCTCGGCGGGGTCAAAGCAGGTCTCGTCAAGCACCAGCTCTTTGAGCGAGTTTTGATCGGGCACAACGGCTTCTGCCACGTCGCCTAACTGGTCAGGGCGCAGACTGTAAAACAGCACCCGATCCGCCTCTAAAAATCGCCGCAGTTCTTCCATACTGCGCTCTAGCAGGTTGGCCGGACGCATGGAATGCAGCAGGTGTTTGGCGATCGCACCCAATAGTCGTTCTCGCCGTGACTCTTGCTGGAGGCGCTGCTCGGTCTCCACACGCTGGGTGATGTCTCGCAGGATGTGGGTCAAAAACGGCGACTGGTTTTGGTCAGTCCAGAAACTAATTTTGACAGCCAAAATTCGCACTTCATCTTGTCCGTTGCGCAGCGCAATCTCCCGTTCTTGCACGGCATGGGTCGCTAAAGCGCGCTGCTGCAGACCCCGAAGAATATCTAACCCCGAACTGGCCAACAGATCAGGCTTTTGTTGACCTAACAGAATCCCCTGGGGATAGCCCAGCAAATCGCAGCAGGCCGCGTTGACATAGACCCAATCATCTTTGACATCGGTGATAAAAACCGGGTCAGCGATCGCGTCAAGAATCGTGGACGTAGCGGGTAAAGTATCAGTCACTTTCCTACGGGGAGAGAGCAATTTTGCGGTCAAAAAATTTGAGTTCCAGACCCGACGAGCGGCGTAAATAGGCAATCTACCCCAGAGAATCACCTTCTCGGGAACAGAGCGTTATTGGTGCCGCCTAACGACTTCGGGATGCCCAGCCATCGGGGGCCACACCGTCACGGATAAGCAGTCTGAAATGGTCAAACAGGGGGACTTGGGGCAATTTCATGCCGTTGCACAGCTGAACGAATGGGGTCGACGAATGGGGGTAGGGATTGGGCAAGAAGGCGGCTAAGTAGTCAACACCATCCAAAGATTATTTAAGTGGATAGATTTACGTAAAAATACGGACAATTCACCCGGATTGATTCAAGGGCTTCACGATACCTTAGTGATCCTTACCAAAACCACACATTCACTATTCCCCGATTTTTTCAGAAATGCGCACCTGCTCGAAGGGTGGCAGGCCAAGATCCGTATAATTCAGCTGGGGCATACTTCAAAAAAACAGGTGCCTCCGAAGAAGCACCCAGACTTTTGTTGAGAGGAGAACAGGAACACCCATCGGTATATGGCTCCATGTTGAATTCATTGTAGTTTATTGCGATTTGATGTCAACAAGGAGTCCTCAGATCTCAAGGTCATCTCGTTGCAAAATTGGTGGCGATGCCCATGTCGTTCTGCTTCTTTTAAATCCGATTGCCAGCTTAGTCAGGATTTCTGGGTTTTGGCGGGGCTAGGTTTACTGGGTGATTTGCCGGGCTGTTTCTCAATGAGGGGTGGGATTTTTGGTATTCGCTATCAATAGCTTTCGAGGTCCTCAGCGCCCAGCCCTTAGACTCAAGACTGGGGCATCAAGCTCGGCCGATAGCTGTTTACCTAGCGCGACAGATGGTAACTGTTTTTGTGTATGGCACGCTCAAACCAGGTGAAGCGGCATACCCGCGCTATTGTCAGCCGCATGTGGTGTTGGCCCAACCCGCGCTGGTGCAAGGTGACCTGTTTCATCTGCCTCAGGGCTATCCGGCGTTGACGCTGGGCGATCGCTGGATTCACGGTTTCCTGCTGCGGCTACAGGATGACTGGAAGATCGCCGCCATGGACGACTTTGAAGACTACGACCCCAGCCGTCCGGCAGCCGAAAACCTGTATGTCAGACAACAATGGCCGGTGTTTTCCCCCACGCAGCAACCCTTGGGGCCAGCCTGGGTGTATTGGATGGCAAAAGATCGTATTCAAGCCTTAGGCGGCATTGCGGTCACCTCAGGCGATTGGAGCAGGCAACATTGGCCCAGTCTGACGCTGCTTGAACCGACCGATGATGCGGAACTGTCAGAGTGCTAACAACAGAAATCTCTTGGGGCGGTCATCCATTACCAGCCAAATCGCTGACCACACCACGAGTTCAAACCCTGACAAGGGCATGAAGCGGGCGTGGCGCGGCCCATCCCCAATGGTTGCTGTGTCTCATGAATAACGCGCCCTGATTTCGTAGAGCGGGCGCGGTCATGCCTGTCTCAAAGGCTGCTGTGCTGAATGAATAACGCGCCCTAAGATAGAAAGACGCTTACTCCAATTTTGATCCTTAATGCTCGACCGAATCCGCGCGATCGCTGACCGCCTCACCCCTCGCCTGATCGAAATCCGCCGTCATTTGCACAGTCATCCTGAACTCAGTGGCCAGGAATATCAAACCGCCGCCTATATTGCCGGCGTCCTTTCCTCTTGTGGGCTCAAAGCCCAAGAACTGGTCGGCAAAACCGGCGTCATTGCCGACCTGCCGGGGAATGGACAGCGAGCCGACTACTTGGCCCTCCGCACCGATATGGATGCCTTACCCATTTTGGAGAAAACCCCCCTGGACTTTGTGTCTCAAAAACCCGGCGTCATGCATGCCTGTGGCCACGATGTGCATACGACGGTGGGGTTGGGGGTTGCCATGGTGCTGGCGGAACTGGGCGAGCCGCTGCCCGGTCCACTCCGATTCATTTTTCAACCGGCGGAAGAAACGGCTCAGGGAGCCCGGTGGATGGTCGCCGATGACGTGATGGCTGGGGTCGCTGCCATCTTGGGGGTGCATGTTTATCCCTCGGTGATGGGGGGTGATATTGGCATTCGCTACGGAGCGCTGACAGCGGCAGCGGACGATTTAGAAATTAATATCGTTGGAGAATCCGGTCACGGGGCGCGTCCCCATGAAGCGATCGATGCGATTTGGATTGCGGCACAAGTGGTCACGACGCTACAGCAGGCGATCAGCCGGACTCACAATCCGCTGCGGCCCGTCGTGCTGACCATTGGCCAGATTCAAGGCGGGCGCGCCCCCAATGTCATTGCCGATCATGTCCGTCTGACCGGCACAGTGCGATCGCTCCATCCAGAGACGCGCCATGAGCTGCCCCAGTGGATCGAGGCGATCGTGGCGGGTCTGTGCGAACCCTTTGGCGCAAAATATGAAATTAGCTATCGCCCCGGTGTGCCTGCGGTGCTGAACGATCCGTCTCTGACGCAGTTGGTAGAGCGCTGTGCCAGAGAGGTTTGTGGCGATGACCATGTGCAGTTAATTGATGAGTCTTCCCTCGGGGCCGAAGACTTTTCGGTGTATCTCGACTATGCGCCTGGCACCATGTTTCGCTTGGGCATTGGGGCTGCTGACGCGACGAACTATCCTCTGCATCACCCAAAGTTTGCTGTCAATGAGGCGGCGATCGCCGTCGGCGTCACGACCCTCGCCCATGCCATGGTGCGCTACTGGCAAACGTCAGAGGGGGCGATGCACAGCAGCGAGCAACCTTAACCGTCGTCAGTCCCAGGGCCGCTTAGCCCCAACGCCAGGGGCAGGAATGCCTTTTCGAGTTGCCTAAGATCGGCGTCACGGGGGTGAGAGATCGCCTCACGCCTGACGCCTGCAAAACCGCTTAGCACAGGGCTTAAATCCTATCCTTAGGGTCATGGCAATATCGAGGATGTCTGCTAACGTTTGGAAAATCTTTGCGATGGTGAATTATGGCCTATCCTCCGGACCCGCCACCTTCTGGACAGTCCCCCCAATACCACCCACCCGGCCAGGGGGCTGAGCCTAATCAGCCAACGGCTGCCCAAGAGCGTCAGCGTCTTGCTCAAGAGGCTGCCATTCATACCAAAGCTGAAAAGCTCACGCTGCTCGATAAGCTAGTCAGAGGTGTGATCTATTTGGTCGGGGCCTTAGAGGTGCTGCTGGCCCTCAGATTTATGCTCCGGCTGACGGCAGCAAACCCCGATAACACCTTTGCCGATGTCATTTATGGCCTATCCCAGCCGTTTGTCAATCCTTTTTCAACGCTGTTCGTGAGCCCCACCTTTAACGGCAGCGCCCATATTTTTGACGTTAACGTGCTGGTAGCGATGGCTGCCTATTTGGCGCTGTTATCCCTATTCTTAGGTTTGATTCACGTCTTTACTAATCGCTGACCCGGCCTGTGCCAAACACCATTTGCGGCAAATACCGCCATTTCAGTGAGGGTGCCCCTTCTTGGAGACGCTGCTCTGCTGACATCCTTTGCTGTGGAAATTCCATTGGGAGCGATCGCGGCCAGTGTTGATGACCCAAGGGCAGGCTTTGGGGTGAGTGCACTTTAGCTTGGAGCCAGCTTGATCAGCCTGTTAGAGGCTTCAAAACCTCGTGTGCCGTCCCTGTCGAAAGGCTTTGCACCGATTCTCCGAAACAGGACGACAAATCTAGCGGCCCTGCCCCTTATCCCTCCGGCGTTGCCAAGATTGCCTGGGGAGCCCCATCACTGAGAATTGGGATTACCCACAACGCCGTTTGAGGCAGGCCGGTTAAGCAGAATCGGCATCCACAATGCGAAAAGGGGAGGCGCACTTAGGTGCGCCTCCCCTTTTGAGTATGAGTCGTGGTCAGAGCGGTGAGGGTGCCTATCGATAGGCCGCCGCTACCAAGCCGGGAGCATAGGCTTCAACAACGTTGCCCGTATCGCTACAGGTAATCATTAAATAATCGCAGTGGGGGCACTGAGTACGAATTAAAGCCTCTTTGTTCAAGAAGTGGCGAGAAGCGTGACCGCCGCAGTTAGGGCAGTTGACGATGTGGGAAGCGTAATTCATGGATTATATGCTGGCAAGGAATAGGGGTCTGTAATAGAGTCTGCTGGGTTCCGTCGCAATGTGACGATAAGTAGACTTATGCGCCGCATTGTTGCGGGGATCGCTTCAGAATCAATAGTTTAAAACAACTGTTGATATATGAAAATGTTATTCGAAATAACATTGAAACGGCAACAAAAAACCGAAAAATATTTCAAAAGACACATTAAAGCTTGATCCCACCTAGTTTTAAGGCTTTTCATGTCATTTCTATAATTCTAGGACGAAAAAAATGTAAGTTTCAATACCAAACAGAATTAATAAAAGCTTAAGTTTCCTCTTGGGATAGAGAAACCACGCTAGCGACTCTTCCCCTTGGCGGACGCCGCCTATCGCCTGCCCGCATCAGAAAATAAACTTAGTGAAAAGCCCTGATTATGAGCAGCCTCTTTGTCAAAAGCGCAACACTTTCTAAAGACTTAATTATCTTTTAATGATTGCAGAATTCGCGCCTCGTCCATCGGTATCGGGCTGTGGCTGCCACTTATCGGCTGCTAGTAAAACGCCAGCCTATTCTGGCGGAAATGGTTCGGGATGAGATTCATGCTCAATTTCAAAGACATGGCCATACAGGCTTGAGAGAATTTGTTTGCCCTCTTGGGTGAGTTTGAGATAGGCGATCGCATCTTTGATGTAGGGATACACCGTCTGCCAGTAGAACTGGGGGTAGTTAAGGCGGAGGTCTTCAGGGTTGCGATAGCCCAGCTGCTGATTGACCCCGGTTTCTTCAATCTCGTAGAACAACGCCGGAATTTTGTGGAGATAGCGGGGGTCGGAAAGCTGCCCAATCAGATCAGCGGCCCTGACCAGACCCGGAAAGTTGCCCGTGTCTTGATGGTCGGTATCGAGCGGTACGGGAAAGCGAGTTAACTCAATGTTGCGCTTAATGATTTCGGCATTGATCAAGCTGTGGCCCCCAAACCGCTCTTGCACAAACAGCTTGCCGCGATCGACATGGTACGGCGTCAGACTCGCGTCAGTGTGTCCCTCGGGAAATTGCACCGTATCGTCCTGTTGGCCAGTAGCATAAATGCGCAGTGACATCACATCTTGGCGGCAAACGCCTTTGACATAGCCAATGTCATGGCAGACTAACGAAATCGTGAAATGCAGCCAGTCTTCACAGGACACGCGCCCTTCACGAATATGCTTGCCCCGTAAAATCTGCTGGCCCACCAGCGTCACAAACACCATATGTTCGACGTCGTGGTAGAGCGCGTTGCTGTTGGCGATGGTTTCACCGCCCATGTTGCCCACCCAGGCAATGATGTCGGCATAGTTTTGCTTCAGACCGCCGTAGGTCTGGGCATAGTTAACGCGCAGTTCTTCGACGAAGGCATTGCACAAAAGTTTATTGGGATTCAACATCGATGATTGAGCTGTAGACTCTGCAGGAAAACACTTCTACGCATGTTCTATCCCATCTGACGAAGGCGTAACAAACGAATCAGGACACTTCATCAATCGTTTGTGCGGTCTTCGTCAATCCAGCAAAGAGAACAACATGCTGATGATTGACACCCAGTGGCAACTTCATCATGGGGCCGGGCCATTTCGTAAACTCGTATTTGGAATGCTCGTTCAACCGATGGACTACAGTGATGGGGGAGGCGCAGGATCATGGCTCGGACGAAAGCATTTGACCCGGAAGTAGCTCTGTCTAAGGCGATGGACGTTTTTTGGCAGAAGGGCTATACGGCCACATCGGTGCATGACTTGGTGACTGCGATGGGCATCAACCGGGGCAGCCTATACGACACGTTTATCGACAAGCGACATCTGTTTTTGCAGGCGATCGCCCACTATCACGACACCGTCGTCACAGCAGCGATCGCCCATCTGCAAGCGCCCAGTGCCGCCCGGGCCGAGATTGAACAACACTTTCTAGATCTGGCCACACGGGCAAGTGCTGATCGCCAACGGCGAGGCTGTTTGATGACCAACACCGTGGTTGAGTTGGCGGGTCAAGATGCGGAAGTCGCGAGTTTGCTGCAGCAAAGCCTGTTGCGAGTAGAAGAGGCGTTCTACCAAGCCTTGGTGAGAGCGCAAGAGCAAGGTGAGATTAGCGCTGATACAGACATTCGGGCGTTGGCTCAATATTTCTCCAGTAGTCTGCAAGGATTACGGGTCATGGCCAAAACTGGCGCTGACACGGCGACCCTCAAGTCGGTAGTCAAGCTGATTTTGCAAGCTCTGGTAGCCAGCTAACCGCGAACGCTCTGATAGCGATCGCGGCGAATCGTTTCCAGCACCGCCTGAATCTCTTCCGAGTCTTCTCCTAAGGTATGCAGCAGGTGAGCACCGAGTTCCGTCGCCGCTTCAAACTCTGGCTGCCCCCCCTCGCGGGCACCCAATTGAGTCAGCAAGTCAATTTCTTTGTCCGTATGCGAGCGGGCAATAATATCAAGCTGGGGAGAATGGATGAGGGCGCGCTGCAGCAACAGCCGAGTGCTGATGGGGTCGGGCAGGGCGATCGCCAAGGCTTTGGCCGTGGCTAGATGCGTCTTTTCCAACACTTGCTCAGCATCCGCATCGCCGTAGATAAAGGGAATTTGTCGGTGTCGCAGGCCTTGAATCGCCGCCTCGCTGTTTTCGATCACCAGCACCCGATAGCCCTGATTGAGCAGAATGTTAACCAAGACCCGCCCCACCCGACCATACCCCGCCACAATCACATGGTCAGACAGATTATCGGGAACAGACAATAACAGCGGTTCTGACAAGCGCTCCTGCCATTTGCGGAGGTAAGGCACCCGGCGTAGCCAGCGGGTGAGCATCGGGCACTGCTGAGCCAGGCCGGTGTCAACACCAGCGCGACCGCCGTCGTGCCCAATAGCAAGAGATATAGCTGTTCGCTAATCAAGCCCAGATCAACCCCCTGTAGCGAGAGGACAAAAGAAAATTCGCCAATTAGGTGCAGCCCCACACTGTCCAACAGCGCCGTTTTAAAGGAATAGCCAAAGCGCAGAATAATGGGCAAGATGATCAGCGCTTTGCCAATCATCACCAGCGTCACCAACCCTAAAATGACGACCCCATTGCTAATCTGGACTTGGGGAGCAATCAGCTTGCCCACGGATGCATAAAACAGGCAAGCAAAGGTGTCTCGCAGCGGCAGCACTCGGCCTAGCGCCTGTTCTGAATAGTCCACTTCCGACACCATCAGAC
>JBHJJI010000218.1:0-20580 GCA_050042805.1 Leptolyngbyaceae cyanobacterium | reverse complement strand
ATTGCCCGCGACATTGGCGACCGGGCTGGGGAAGGTACTACTCTGGGAAACTTAGGCGTTGTTTATGCCAGCCTGGGACAGTATTCGCAAGCTATCGATTTCTATAAGCAACGTCTGGCCATCGCCCGCGACATTGGCGATCGGGCTGGGGAAGGTACTACTCTGGGAAACTTAGGCGTTGTTTACGCCAGCCTGGGACAGTATTCGCAAGCTATCGATTTCTATGAGCAACGTCTTGCCATTGCCCGTGATATTGGTGATCGCGCTGGAGCAGGCCGCGCCCTAGGGAATTTGGGTAAGCTGCTTGTCGACCAGAACCAGCCAGAACTGGCGATTGTGTTTCTAAAGTCTTCGGTGACGGTGCGCGAGTCGATTCGGGTTGGCATCCGCGATCTTGATCTTGAGTTACAGCAGTCTTTTACCGATACGGTGGCGGGCACCTACCGCCTCCTTGCCGACCTACTGCTTGAACAAGGCCGCATCCCTGAAGCGCAGCAGGTGCTTGACCTGCTGAAGCTCGAGGAACTGCGCGAGTTTACCAACACCCGCGCCACCTGGACGGGTAGTGAGCTAGCTTACACCGCTGCCGAGCAGCCCGTCATCGACGCCCACGGTAGCCTGATCGCCCTGGGCAGCGCCATCCTCACCTGCGAAGATACTAACTGCGCAGAGCTAAGCAACCTTTACGATCAACGCCAAGCCCTCACCGCCCAATACAACGATCAGGTTGACCAGTTTGCCGCCACCGTTCGCGCCAACCGTGGGGATGATAGAAAGTTTCAAGATCCGCAAGCATTGAGCGGCGACGCCAAATCGTTGCTCAGCGCCTATGCTGCCGAGGGGCAAACCCCGGTGCTGATTTATCCCTTTGTGCTCGAAGACAAGCTGTGGCTGGTGTGGGCGATTGAAGGGCGAGTAATTGGCAGTACCGAAGTGCCGGTCACCCAGGGCGAACTGGCGACTACCGTGCAGCGCTTTGGCGAACTGCTCACCGCGCCGACTCGGTTAGACGAACTGCAGGCCCAGGGCCAACAGCTCTACAACTGGATCATTCAGCCCTTAGCAGCTGAACTGAGCGCCAACAATATCGATCATCTGATTTTCGTTAATGATCGCGTCACCCGCTACATTCCCATGGCGGCGCTCTACGATGGCGAGCAGTTTCTGGCTGAGCGCTACCAAATTTCTACCGTGCTCACCCCCGGCACCACCGATACACGCAGTCGCCTGGCCGATGTCGAGTCCTCCCAGGTGCTGGGGTTGGGGCTCACCCAGGCCGTCGCCAACTTTAACCCACTGCCTGCGGTCGCCACCGAACTCGATAGCATCGTGCAGAGTGGCAACGACGACGCGATTGGCATTTATCCCGGCCAGGTTTTGCTCAATGAGGCCTTTACGCTAGAGGCGCTAAAAGCCAACTTACGGCCCGATTATCAGGTGTTGCACCTAGCCACCCATGCCGCCTTTGTGCCTGGTCGAGCGGATGAGTCGTTTATCGTGCTGGGCAACGGCGATCGCCTCACCACCGCCGATATCCAAGACATGAGTGCTCGGTTAGATAATTTGCACTTGGTGATTCTCTCCGCCTGTCAAACGGCAGTGGGCGGCCCAGCGGGCGACGGAGCTGAAATTACCGGCATCAGTTCCTACTTTTTAGGCTCAGACGATAGTCGCGCCGAAACGGTCATCGCCTCTCTGTGGGCAGTGAACGACAACAGCACTAGCGTCTTGATGCAGCGTTTTTACACCCTGCTCGCTACCGGTGAACTCACTAAGGCTGAAGCCCTGCGTCAAGCGCAACTCAGCCTGCTCTATGACGAAGATGCTGAAACGCGGTTGACTGCGTCCCGCACGGGCGCGCCACCCAATGCCCGCGAAGGATTCGATGTGGCTGTGGTCGAGCCAGGCTATCGTCATCCCTACTACTGGGCACCGTTCATCCTGATTGGCAATGGGCTGTAGTGCCAAAACTGAATAAGTCCTTCGGGGTCAGAAGTATCTCTTGACAGAAGACAAACACCCCCCGGAGAACTGTTTCCATGAAATTCACGCTTTTTCTCAGCCGTGCTCTGACGAGCGTTTGCTTTACGTTAGCGCTCCCCTTTATTGCGGCACCCGTTGAGGCTGCTAACGATTGGCAAGCCGCGAGCGATCTCGTCACGCCATCCCTGCAGTCCCTCATTGCTCAAAGCAGCAGTAACTACGGCCAGCTGGTGGATGCAGGGTACGAAGCGCTGCAAGCCAGCCGCCCGGAAGACGCCTTGCGCAATTTTGAGCAAGCGATTCAGCTCGACTCTGAGCAGGTGGCAGCTTGGACAGGCAAAGGGCTGAGCCTCTATTTAATGAGTGAATATGATGGGGCGATCGCTGCCTTTGAGCAAGCCCTCACTTTAGACGAAGAGTCCTTTGGCGCTTGGCTGGGGCTGGCCAATGCCCTCGATGATACCGGTGAGTTGACTGCCGCTCTGGCCGCCTATGACCGAGCGATCGTCCTCAAACCCGACGCTCGCAGCGGTTACTATCACCGGGGCATTGCGCTTTTTAACGCCAATCGCTACAGCGAAGCCGTCACGAACTTTCAGCAAGCGGTGGCCATCGCCCCTGACCAGGCGACCAGCTGGCTAAAGCTGGGCCAGAGCTACCTAGGGCTAGAGGCTTATGCCCAAGCGGTGGCGGCGTTCGAACAAGCGATCGCGCTGGATGCCACCTTGGGGCCGGCCTGGCAGGGCCAAGGTCTCGCCCTGTTTAACCTGGAACAGTACGAACCAGCCTTAGCCGCTTTTGCCCAGACCACTGCGCTGATGCCTCAAGGGCAGTGGGGCTGGTTTTATTACGGGCATTCGTTCTCGTTGCTAGGGCGCTACGAAGATGCCCTCAATGCTTACGAACAGGCGATCGCCCTGCGGCCTGACTGGGCCTTTGCTTGGTATCGCAAGGCGGCGGTATTGGCCGCCCTCAACGAGTATGAAGCTGGGTTGGCCGCTGTCGATCAGGCGTTGCAACTACAGCCCGACTTGGCTGTGGCGCAAGAATTGCAGGCCGAGCTGAAGAAAGAACTGAGTCGGCTACCGAGCGCCGTCACCGCCGCGGCCAGTTCTCAACCTGATTGAGGTGACTTGGGCTCGTCATCAGCTACAGCAGAAGTCGGAATTCAGAAGTCGGAATTCAGAATTGAAAAGCCGATCAGATGGTGATTTTAGCCATCTGGGGTGACCGAAGCAAACTGCGGCTTGCCGTAGCAACCCCATATCTATAGCGCTACGGTTTCAGCCTCTCGCTCAGTTTTCAGAGCGCGCCCGATAATGCCTGTCCCGTAAAGCGCTAGTAATCAACGAATGACGCACCCGAGCAATCGCCTCAATCGCTCACCCCCGATAGTTAAGCCTTCTGGGCGGCTTGCTCCAGCCCACCGTTATCTCATTCCTCATCTCACCTGATTCATTATTGCGAGAACTGTTATCCATGAATCCCATCTCTAAATACACGCTGCTCTCTGGCCTGCCCGTTGGTCTCGCGATCGCCGGATACCTGTTGCAAACTCAGGTGCAGGCCCAGCCCTCGGCAGAAACACCGCAACTGGAACTCGCCAGCGATCGCCCCGACTGGTTGCCCTCTCCGGCAGCGGCACCCACCGTGTTGGAGAATGTCAATCCCTCACCTAATACTGACCGAGTCGTGCCAGGGGAGGACGATCGCCTGCCCATGAATAATCGCGATTATCCCTGGTCGGCTGTGGGGCGCATTGTGGCGGAGAATGCCGACGGTGAATTCAGCCTCTGCACCGGCACCCTGATTGCTGATGATGTCGTGCTCACAAATGCTCACTGCGCCATCACCTCAGAAACCCAAGAGCTGCACCAGCGCATTGCCTTTCAGCCCAATCTCATCAACGGTGCCATCACCAATGCTGAGGATCTGGCCTGGGCAGAAGAAGTGCTGTTAGGCACCGATTTTACTGAGGGTCGCCAGCCCGATCCCAATGATTGGGCACTGGTGAAGCTTGATCGACCGTTGGGCGATCGCTATGGCACGTTGCGGTGGCAAGCACTGCCGTCTGAGATTTTGCTCGACAAAGCAGAGCAGCTCAATCTGGTGGGGTATTCGGGCGATTTTCCCGCTGATAATCCCGGAGAGACAGCGGGAGTGCATCAGGGCTGCAGCATCACGCAAGACGATGATCCCTTTTGGATTCACGATTGCGACACCTCAGGCGGTGCCTCCGGTGGCCCCATCCTGGCCGAGATTGAGGGCGAGTTTTACGTGGTTGCCCTCCATGCCGGTGGCGTGACCGATGAAAACGATACCCCACTGTTTAACTACGCCATCAAAATTGACCAGATTGAGGCGGAGTTGCAATAGAGACCTCTGAAGGGCGATCTCTCTTCAGGCGCTTTTTTTCACAATGTTCAAGCTCTGAGCCCCGACGCCTCAAAAGTGAATGAGCTCCTCAAACCTAGAAATAGATTCCTACAGAATCGTTTCTTCCACTCTGATTTAAGGATTGCACCGATGAACAAATTTCTGCGTTTAACCTTGACTGCGGTTGCGGTATCAGTCAGCGCACAGCTACCAGGATTCGCTCAAGTCGATGAAATTATTAAGCCTGGTCCCGAAATCAACGAGATTTCTCAAGCGACAACCCTCCTAGTGGCAGCAGTTTCTGAAAATGGCATTTTGTGCAATGGGTCAGGTTCTTTAATTGCCAAAGATGGTGATACCTGTATCGGGGTTACCAATGCCCATGTTGTTGACGTCGGGCAAAACCAAAATGTGGGGTTTGTGGTTAGAACGGCTGATCAAGCGGTTCATCCCGTCAGTGACGTTTACATCTTCAACCAAGAAGATTTGGCACTGGTGGCCTTTGAATGTACCCAAGACTACGAGCCGATTCCTCTCGCGACCTATCAGCTCTCACCAGGACAAGAAGTCTACTTGTCAGGGTGGCCTGCTGACTCTTCGCCCGATGGTGACACCTACGACTTTGTCCGCCAGTTTACGAGTGGCTCAATCTCTACGGTATTAGACCAGCCCTTTTGGGGATATCAGATCGGCTACACAAACGTTACGAATCGGGGGATGTCGGGTGGACAAGTGCTAGATACGGCTGGTCGCCTAGTCGCAGTGCATGGACTGGGAGCTCGGGAAGATGCGGGGCAGATTGCGGCTCGTCTTGGGGTTGATGAATCTACTGCTGCTGAATTTGCTGACAAAACAGGTTTTAATTACGGAATTCCTGTAACCACGCTATTGGCTCGGGCCTCTCAAGCTGGATTCAACTATCCGTTTGAAGTTGTTTATACAACGCCCCAGCCGCCTGCTAATGGCGTTGTCGCCCAAGGCGATTACGTATATGAGCCCGATGAGAGTGACCAGGTTAACTTCGATAATGTGCTAGATAATGCGGGTCGTCTGTTTGACACAATTGATGCAGGAGCCGATTTGATTTGCCGTTTTGTCGGCTGCTAGCAACTCACTGCTGTTTTGAGCTGACTTTGTTGCTCAAAGCTGTCGCTTGAGAGTGCAAGCCCACCCAGCCTTTTCTTTACTCAGGGGAGGCTGGGCAATCTGATTTTGTTCTAACCCCTCATCATGTGTCGTCAAAATCTAAGGGATCTGCGCTTAAATAACATCCCCTTTTTGGAAACGTTTTCTGTAGGGGTTTGGCAGTGCCAAACCCCTACGATCGGTACGTTATTTTCAAGCACATCTCTAAAGGTGAATACGCAGTCGCTGACTACAGCTACACGCTGATATTACCCCCACCACAACTGCCCTATGCGTCACCCTGCCCGACTGCTCACCCTCGCCATCGTCACCGCTCTGCTCATCGTGGTCTTTCCCACTACCCTTTACCCGCTACCCACCACCACTGCACTGGCGCAAAGCACGGTGGAAGATCGCCAAACTGAGGCCGATCTCCTTTTTCAGCAGGGTCTTGAGCACTATCAGGTCAGTCGATTTCGGGAGGCGCTGGCGTCTTGGGAAGCCGCGCTGGAATTGTATCGAGAGATTGGCGATCGTGATGCGGAGGAGAGAATTCTTAGCAATCTTGGCAATGTTTATTTCAGCTTAGAAAATTATGAAATAGCCGGTGAATTCTATACCCAGCAGCTCTCTCTCATCCGTGAAATAGGTAATCGTGGTGGAGAAGGTAGAGTTCAAGTATCTCTGGGTTGGGCATACAGTTTTCAAGGGCAGTATCAGCTAGCGATTAGCTACTTTGAGAAAGCCCTAGCAATAAGCGAGGAGGTAGGCGATGCCAATGAAGCAATAAGAGCTTTGTATGCTCTAGGTTGGATTTACCATGATTTAGGGCAAGTACAGGAAGCTATTGAGTTTTATGAGTCAGCTTTATACTTTGACAAAGACAAAATTTCTCTGACGAGTCAACTGAATTTGCTGAATGGTTTAGGTTGGACCTCTGTTGACCTCAAACAATATCAAGAAGCGATCGGTCTATTCAATGAACAGCTTGCGGTGGCACAAAGTAACTCTGAAACTTGGCAAGAAGCAAGTGCTTTGAATGGTTTAGGATTTACTTATGCTGAACTAGAACAATATCAGCAAGCCATTGGCTATTCCGAACAGGCATTATCAATTCACCGTCAGATTGGCGATCGTCGAGAAGAGGCATATGCATTAGGAGACATTGGTAATGCGTACTTTGCTCTTGGAGAGAATCAAAAGGCCATCGAATATATGAGGCAATGCCTTGCGATTCAAAGAGCGATTAATAATCGCTGGGGTGAAGGAATTACTTTGAGTTCAATTGCGAAGGTTTTTCACAGTGAAGAGCAGGAAAATCTTGCCATTGCCTTTCTTAAGGCTTCTGTCGAAGTGCGCGAATCTATTCGTAACGATATACGCGGCCTTGATACCAAGCTACAGCAATCCTTTACCGACACTGTCGCTGATGACTATCGCCTCCTTGCTAACCTGCTTCTAGAAGAGGGCCGTATTCCTGAAGCTCAGCAGGTGCTCGACCTGCTGAAACTGGAAGAACTGCGCGAATTTGCCAATACCACCCGCGCCACCTGGACAGGCAATGCTTTGCAGTATACCGACCCGGAACAAGCCGTCATTGATGCCCACAGTAGTCTCATTGCCCTGGGCATCGACCTCATCGCCTGCGAAGACACCGACTGCTCCGATCTCGAAACACTCGATCAACGCCTCGAAGCCCTGAAGAAGCAATATGATGCTCAGGTCGCAGAATTTGAGGCCACGATTCGGGCAAACCGGGCTGATGACGAGATTTTTCAAAACCCCGATAATCTCAGCGGCGATGCCGAAAAATTGCTCACGGCCTATGCCGCTGAGGGCCAAAACGCCTTGCTGATTTACCCCTTCGTTTTGGAAGAAAAACTGTGGCTGGTGTGGGCCGCAGCGGGCAACGTTATCGGCAGTGTGGAAGTGCCGGTTTCCCAAGGGGAGTTGGCGACTACGGTACAACGTTTTGGTGCCGCGTTGAATGCACCCGGCAATTCGGTCGAATTGCAAGCGGTAAGTCAGCAGCTCTATGACTGGATCATGCAGCCGCTTGAAACCGAACTTGCTGCCAATGGGATTGACCATCTCATTTTTGTGAACGATCGCATCACCCGCTACATTCCCATGGCAGCGCTGTTTGACGGTGAGCACTATCTGCTGGAGCGTTATCAAATTTCTACCGTGTTGGCACCAGGGTTAACGGACACGACAGACCGCCTTGCCAGTATTGACCAATCTCAGGTGTTAGGACTGGGGCTGACCCAAGCAGTAGCAGGCTTTAATCCCCTCCCGGCGGTGGATGATGAGTTAAACGTGATCGTCCGCAGCGATGATACCGACACAGCGGGTATCTATCCCGGACAGGTTTTGCTTGATGATGACTTCACGTTAGAGAGTTTGAAAGCCAATGTGCGCGATCATCGGGTTCTGCACATGGCGACCCATGCAGCTTTCGTTCCGGGTCGGGCAGAGGAGTCTTTCGTCGTGCTGGGCAATGGCGAGAAGCTGACCATTGCGGATATTGAAGCAATGGAGCGGCGGCTAAGCAACTTGCACCTGGTCGTGCTCTCAGCCTGTCAAACAGCACTAGGCGGTGCAGCGGGTGATGGCACTGAGATTGCGGGCATTAGCTCCTACTTCTTAGAGCAGGGGCGGGCGGAAACGGTGATCGCTTCACTGTGGGCGGTGAACGATAACAGCACCAGTATCCTCATGCAGCGCTTTTACGAATTGCTAGCAACAGGCGAGTTGACCAAGGCTGAAGCTCTGCGCCAAGCTCAGCTCAGCCTGCTCTACGACGAAGATACTAAAACTCGTTTGGCCGCTACCCGTACCGGCGCACCGCCGGTGTTGCGCGATGGCTTTGATGCTGCTGTAGCCGAGCCAGGCTATCGTCATCCCTACTACTGGGCACCGTTTATCTTGATTGGCAACGGCTTGTAGACATCCGGTTTTATCAACAGGTGTATGGGTAAGCTACAGTCGGCTTCTTGCGTTTGCTGTGTTCAATGCTTACCGTTACCCTGTTACGAAGCTCTTCTAAAATCAAACTCCACACAGGCTATAAACTCAGCACGGCATAGATGCGGCTGCAGTTCGTTTCTTCAGCACCTAGCGCACCATTTTGTGATATTTAGCTGGAACAATCTTCGACCCAACTACCTTGTCAGCTAGCAACCGTAACGTCCAATGGGCACAGCTAGCAGGGTTAGAATATAGATATTTTGTTTAACTTATGATTCTGATTCTCCATTTTGTTCATCTTATGGGTGAAAACCGATTAACGACAAGAAAACTTTGAAAGGCAAAATGTGCTTTTGAAGAGCCGCTGTGCTCACTTTATGCTTCCGTAAATGTCCAACTTATGGGTAAAGCTACAACGGTGTTCAATGTTCGTTTTGGCGTTTTTGGGCGTCATTTCAGCATTAAATCACCTGCCGAAGTGAATGTCGCCAAGATATCTCTCTGCGCCGTTCACTCTGATTCGTCATCCAAGTATTCACCCGCGATAGCCGCTTCAAAGCCAGCCACAGGCTTACCCATAGCCAGCTCAATTTTCTTCAACAATGTCTGCTGACGGGCAGATAAAAAGCCTTCAAAATCATCGTTGCGCAGATAGTGTGGATCAATAGCGTGGGTCTTCAAAATGACGTCCATGCTGGTGTCATCCAATTGAACCTGGGGATGCTGCTGTAACTGCTGCAAATAAGCGCTGGGCGAGCGACCACCGATCATGCGATTGGCTTTATAGGAAATCGGCGTCTTGTTCAGGATGCAGTTATATCGGTTGCGAGTAATTCCTCTGTCTTGGCACCATTTCTGCGGAAAGATATGGTGAATATCTAATTTGCACTCTTCCCAATCCGTTGCATCGAGGTCACGAATAGCTGATTTCCAGAAAAAGTCCTGTGCCCCTTCTCGCTGTACCAAAACATTGATGCCTTTGTATGCAGCACTATTGCGAGTCGAAAGGCTATAAAGGCGGGCAGGCTGAAAGTTGGCATCACGAACAGTGGTTGGTTCTGGAGCATCTTCACGTCGGATCCAGTCCATCAGTCCCTGTAGGTCAGAGGCAAAGCGCGATTCGGTCGTGCTGCCGTAAAGCTCTCCCAAAACACCACACCAATACCACCGCACCAACTTTTCGGAAATTACCGGCTGCAGCCAATCGTTACCCAGCAGAGTGAGGACGGCTGCTAAAGGAACGAGCTGGGTGTTGTAGGGTAGGTCGCGGGTACTAAAAAAAGATTCTCTGCGGAGAAACTTAGCGGCATTCTCAAACCCAGCTGTCAGCTTGTCTTGCCACCACTTAAAAGCTTCGACCGGTAGGGAAAGGACGGCTTCGCGCTTGGCGCTGATGCCGGTGACTTGCTTCCCCGTTTTGCCCGCCGCCATGTCAGACTGTCGTTTTTCCCAGGTGTAGAGCAAGCTAATGCCTTGCAAAAAGTCTGTAGTCTGAACGTTGCGGAGAAGCCGTTGCCGGTAAAGCTGTTTCTGGATTCCGGTGATTCCTTGCGGCTCATTGCCATACCATTCGTCGCGCAAATTAACACCATCAGCCGCGTAGGTCGCTGTCACGAGTTCAAATACCGACAGGGGCACGCCACCTGTATTGACTTTTTCAAAAACCAGGCACACCGCCTCTTTAGTATTGTTCTTGTTGAGTTCGATGACGGGAACGGCGTATTCTCGGAAGGCTTTGACAAATTGCCCGCGAAATTTCATGAACTGGGTGAACTTGGTTGGAGCATGGTTGAGTAGCCCTTCTTCCCAAGCATCGGAATTGAGAATCTGATTGAAGGGGAAATAAAATTTTTCGTATTCTCTTTCAGCCGTACTGAGGTCGAGATCAATAGTTTTTCCGAAGTTTTTTCTAGTTGTACGAGTTTCATCAATGCTGATAATCGCCTCTTCGTAGTATTCGGGGCCAAGTAGGGCGGTTTCGATATCAATGTAGTAATAGCGTTTGATGGCTTTGCGAGTGGCAGTACGAGTAGCCACGGGCTGTTGCAACATCAAGACTTGGGTCAGGGAGGTGAGGCGTTGCTGACCGTCGAGAATGAGTTGTTCAGCTCTGTCTGGAGTGAGTTGGTTGGGGTCTAATCCTTCTACCGGGCGAACTTTAAAGCGGGTTTCACCACCAGCTTCCAACATCATGACCGCCCCGACCGGAAAGGTACGAGCGATGCTAACTAAAAGGGAGCGAATCGAATCATCATTCCAGACCCAGCCGCGCTGAAAATCAGGTAGCTGAATTTTGCCCTCAACAATGCCTTTCAGAAGTTCTGCGAGAGCGGTTTTGGTGGAGTCGAAGTTAGACATGGAACATCCTCAGACTGGGGCGGCCAGACAAGTCTTCTGACTTGGCTAAGAATGCCCAAGAGAGATTATGAGATGCGTGTCGTTTCAAAGAATGGTGAGACAGCTAGAAACGAGATCAGAGCATTCTGCCGCACTTAGTCTAAATCGGGCAGTTGGTCGCGGGGCAACAGGACTTGAATGCTGCGAGGTTTACCAGGTGTACGAGAGATGAAACCCCGCTTTTCAAGCGTGAGAACCATTTGGTGAACGGTGGGAGGTGTGGTTCTAAAGTAAGCCTGCATGTCACGCTCAGCCGGGGGGCGACGGTTGAGCTTGGTATAGGTAGCAATGAAGGCTAAATATTGTCCTTGCTTTGGGGTGTATGGATCAGCCACAGCACTATGCAGATGTCACATCAACCTAGATTATGTCTGGGTTTCCTGGGTTTGCTCTCGGATTAACTCACTCCAGTTGTCATCGCCCATGGCGGCAGCGAGGTCAGCTTGAGGATTGCCACTGGCCGGGGCCGGAGTTGGCTGAGCCGCCAGAGCATCATCAGCCATCGCCCGCTGGAGCTTTAACTTCTTCGCTTCATAGGCTTCTCGTTCGGCGGCAGACATGACCTGGGTCGCTGCTTCGCGCACGGTACCGGCCCAGGTGCCATCGACATTGCCCAGTGGGGGGCTGGGAAGAGCGGCAATCCACTCATCCCGCAGAGCCGTCATCGCATCTCGCTTCGGCACCTTAAAGGTTTGCACCGTCACCAGGGCACATACGGCTTCCCCTTTTTGGGCGAGATGGCCGCGTAGGGAGAGTGAGACGTTGCGAGAAAGGCCAATAAACTGGGGCTGCCGATCGCGATCCATGACCGCATAGACGCCTGCCACCTTGGCGTTCTGGGCTTGGTCACACCAATCCGAGATCGCTACGGGCGTCTCGCTGGTTGCTAACTCAGAAGCGGCAGTGGGGGTATCGGCGGCATGTTCATCAGCCGCGCTATACAAAAAGTCGTGGAGCCCCTGATGCGCCTGGGGAATATTCTGATGCTCGATCGCGTCTGACTTTTGAGGATCCAAGACAACGGCTGCAATAACGACAGGTTTCCATTATCGGGCGAAAGCGTCTGAATCTCGCGTTCAGCAACATCAATTAGTGCAGACCCATTTCGCGGCGGCGGTTCAAAGCAAGGGAGCGGCGATCGCTCGGACGCGTCATCGGTTGATTACCCAAACCGGATAGCACCAGCCTTACCGCACCCGTTCCATCAAAACAAGCTCCGGGGCTGCAACCGTTGCCGTACTGACAGTGAGCGGCTAACCGATGACAGCTCCTAGAATGAGGTCAAAGACAGCGGGCAATCGGCCATGAAACTGAACCAGGGATTATTGATATTAGGCGTTTTGGCGATCGGCGTCGGCGCGCTGGTGTTCTGGACCTACAGCGCCGCCTCAGCGCCGCTGCCCGAGGGCTTTCCGCCACCGACGGCAGATGGCGCGATCGAAATTAAGCAGTATCCGGCCTACCGGGCAGCGACGGTACAGGTCACCGGGGATTTAGAGCAGGCACCCGCGCGGGGCTTTTCGCCACTGTTTCGCCATATCAGCAGCAATGACATCTCAATGACCGCACCAGTTGAGACTCGGTACCCCACCGCGACGCTGGAGGCCGGAGCCGCAACGGCAGGTGATGCGACGGTTTCGTTTTTGTATCGCAGCCTAGAGATCGTGCCCGCAGCCGTGGCTCCAGATGTTCAGGTAGAAGACATGTCGCCCATGACCGTGGTGAGCGTCGGCGTTCGCGGCGGCTATGGCTATGACATTTACACCGGCGGTATCGAACAGCTGCAGACTTGGCTAGCCGCGCATCCTGACTACGCTGTAACCGGACCGCCACGCCGTTTTTTTTACGATGGTCCCTATGTGCCCGACCCGCTAAAGCGCAGTGACATTCAGATTCCCGTACAGCGTAATTAAGGGAATTGCTCAGCAATAGCGTCCCGATCGCAGAGGTTTGGCAGTGCCAACCCCTGACAGAGAACGTTGCTCAAAATGGGATGTTATTTGAGCGCAGCGCCCTAAGCAAATCATTGGGCTTAGGGTGCTGATGAGAGTTTCGAACGGCAGTAGCGGGGTGTGAATTGGGCGGGTCACGAAAATTTGTCGAGATCGCCAGCTCCACGCCGCTCCTAACGTCGCTCAATTCGATGAGAATTCGAGTACGGCAGCAGGCGTCAAACAATTTTTTCTTCGCCGCCTAGAATAGGAAGGCTTTTCTAAAACAGTCACAGTCCTGAATCTATTCACCGTTTGAGCAACGGCATGCTGCCGCCTCTGTTTGTCAACCTCCCAATGATGTCAGTTCAGAATCAGACGTCGCCGATGTTCATCCCTACTTCAAAGAAGAATTCGGTCAGCGAGATTGATCTTGCCAGCCAATTTGCCCCCTCCCGAGAGAGAATTCTGACGCTGCCCTGTTGATCATAATTGCTTGAGGATAGCCCCCACGATGTCTAAGCCCGCCATCTTAACCGTTGATGATGATGCTGAAGTGCTGCAGGCGATCGCCCGTGATTTAAGACAGCAATACGGCGATCGCTACCGCATTATTCGCGCCAATTCCGGCCAGGACGCCCTCGACGCGGTGCAGCAGTTGAAGCTGCGCAACGATACGGTGGCATTGTTTTTAGCCGACCAGCGCATGCCCCAAATGCGCGGCGTTGAGTTTTTAGAGCAGGCCACAGCGGTGTTTCCCGAAGCGAAGCGGGCGCTGCTCACCGCCTACGCCGATACCGCTGCCGCCATTCGCGCCATCAACGCCGCCCATTTGGACTATTACCTGCTGAAGCCGTGGGATCCACCTGTCGAAAAGCTCTATCCCGTGCTGGACGATCTGCTGAATGACTGGCTGGCCCATTTCCATCCTGAGTTTCAAGGCATTCGCGTGATTGGCGATCGCTGGTCGGCCAACTCTCACCGCATCAAAGACTTTCTCGCCCGCAACCAGATTCCCTACCGCTGGCTCGATGTTGAACGCGATGCCGATGCCCAAAAACTGCTGACCTATGCTGAGGCCAAAGCGCCCTGCCTGCCCATGGTGCTATTTGCCGATGGCGAGGCGCAGCCCAATCCTGACAATCGGCAAATAGCTGACAAAATTGGCCTGCAAACCCAAGCCGCCAACCCGTTCTACGACTTAGTGATTGTCGGGGGTGGGCCCGGTGGGTTGGCTGCCGCCGTCTATGGGGCGTCCGAAGGGCTACGCACCGTCATGATTGAGCGCGAAGCCCCTGGCGGGCAGGCGGGCACCAGCTCACGGATTGAGAACTATTTAGGCTTTCCGGTAGGGCTCAGCGGCAGCGATTTGGCGCGGCGGGCGGTAACTCAGGCCAAACGCTTTGGCGTCGAGATCCTCACACCGCAGGAAGCCACTGGCATTCGCCTCAAAGATGATTATCGGGTGGTCACCTTAGCTGACGGCAGTGAGTTAGCTAGTCACGCCGTCATTTTGGCCATGGGGGTCTCCTGGCGGCGGCTCAACGTGCCCGGCACAGAGCGCTTGACCGGTGCCGGGGTGTATTACGGGGCGGCCCAAACCGAGGCGATCGCCTGCCAAGGCGAAGAGGTGTTTGTCGTGGGGGGAGCCAACTCCGCCGGACAAGCCGCCATGTATTTCTCCCGCTTTGCCAGCAAAGTCGTCATGCTGGTGCGAGGCGAATCGCTCACCAAAAGCATGTCGCAATACCTGATCGAGCAAATCGCCGCCACCGACAATATCGAAGTCTGGAACCATTCCAGCGTGATCGAGGCCAAAGGGGACGGTAATTTAGAAGCGCTGACCATTCAAAACTCTCAAACCGGGGAGGCGCAGACCTACCCAGCCAAGTCGCTGTTCATCTTTATCGGAGCCCGTCCCTACACCGACTGGTTAGGGGAGGCGATCGCCCGCGATGAGCGGGGCTTCATTCTCACCGGGCCAGATCAGTCCTTGAGCAGTCAAGCGGCAGAACCGTGGCCGCTAGAGCGCGATCCCTATCTGCTAGAAACAACCGTGCCAGGGGTTTTTGCCGTCGGCGATGTGCGTCATGGCTCGGTCAAACGCGTGGCCTCTGGCGTGGGGGAAGGCAGCATTTGTGTGCAGTTTGTTCACCAGTATTTGAGTAATCTTTAGAGGTCAGAAGCCGGGGTTCGGAGTGCAGATTCGGAGTGCAGATTCGGAGTGCGGAATTCGGAGTTAGGAATTATACCAATTCGCTGAATTTAGACTACACATCAAAAAAATGTGTAGCCCCCTTCGACAAGGGGGCAGCGACAGCGGGGGATCCCCGATCTGTAGCGCTTTGCAGAACTGGTATTAGGAGTGCGGAGTTCGCGTCGTCGGGCCTGCTTGCAGGTTGAGGAGCGATCGCCCGATTTCTGCGGTCGCAAAGCAAAGTTTGATCTAGACATCCTGGATTGCTGCGATCACCCTTTGACAAGCCTCTCAATGCCGAATTCTGCGGTATTTGTCCCTTTGCATTACCTTGCACCCTAGCCCCAGACAAGGGGATGGAAACTTATACCGCATTTTCCTAAGCCGCTGTGTAGGAACGGTGCCACAATAAAACCTTCCTCAAGACCCGATGAGAGCCATTGGGGAAGGTATTTAGACATCAAGCATAGCTAGTGCTTTTGCCAGCAGCGACTAGCCTTGTGCGCGATCGCGTCATCCGGCGGGCCGATAGAATTCGGTCTTAGGAATGCTTGCCGAGCACCTGGTCTTTAAGCGCAGTAAAGTTTTCGGTGAGTTCTTGGCGGTTCGCATCTTTGAGTAAAAAGCGATAGACAAACCAACCGCTATAGCCCAAACCGACCAGCTCAAAGGTCGGTGCCAGCAAAGGCACCTCGTTGACGGCGTGCAAAATGGCTAGCAGCAACTTGACCGAAACGAACGCCGCCAAAATCACGCCCACCGTGACGAGCGGACGCTTGTATTCCTGGAAGAAGTCAGTCACGTAATCCGGCAAATTGGCCAGAATCCCGGAAACTTTATCCAAGATCTCTTGCACCTGAGGATTAGTACCCGTTTCCTCAACGGGTTCAGTGTGTAGCGATGGATTTTCGACTTCGGGGACTTCAGGGATTGTAGTCTCAGAGTTAATGTCTGTGCTCATATGTATTACGGTAGCTCACTACCCGGAATGACGTCTTTAAGAATAGATATTCCCCTGCAGTTAGACCAAAAACGGTAACGTTTCTGTACAGACCCAGGAGGGGCTGGGCGATCGCCGCAAAGCGATAGCAGATTTATAGTCTGAAACCGTTTAAATTTCAAACCCTATTGTGAGGAAATGTATGGAAAGGTGAACCAAAAGTTGCCCTGTGAAGTGCCGGTAAAAGTTCTGTACACAGCCTGCATCAGCCCTCGGAGAGCCTGTTTCAGGCAAATTTTTCGCCGTGCATCGCGCCTGTTTTCCGGCCCCAGCGGTGGCGTTGCCTCAGGCCACCCCACAGAAAATTCCATTAGGATGGGATTTAAATCCATCTTGCTAGGAGAGTCAGGACTCATCGAGACGATTTACGGCGACCTACGAGGACTCAAGCCCAACCAGTTGAAGCAACTCCAGCGCCTGTATCACCAGCGCTTACCGGGCGATCGCTTCACCACGCCAGAGTTTGCGCAACGATTGGCGGCCATTAGCACGGACTTGGGCCAGCCGCTCTGCCTCTATTTAAACCGCCGCGGGCAGGTGATTCGCGTCGGCGTGGGTTCACCTCGGCAGACTCAGATTCCGCCGGTCGAGCTGCCCCGGTATGGTATTGAGCGACTCAGCGGCATTCGCTGCATTGCCACTCAGCTCAAGCAAACGCCGCCCAGCACCAGTGACTTGACGGCGATGGCGATGCAGCGGCTCGATGCCCTGGTTTTAGTCACCCTTTCCGGTGAGGGCTTTGAGCGGCGCGGCGGGGGAGCCACGGGCTACATTCGCCATCTCTATCTGGCCCATTTAATCCCTCATCCCGAAGCGCGCTGGACGGTCTCGGCTGAACTCAGCCTAGAAACCGTCGCTCAACAAGATTTGGTCGAACGCACCGAAGCACTTGAGGCCGAATTTCGCCGGGTGTTTGTGGCCCAACAGGTCGATACCGACCACGATCGCGTCATTGTGGTTGGTTTGATCACCGGCAAATTGTCGAAGTCGCAATTTCGCTACAGCCTGATGGAAGTCGAGCGTCTAGTGGAAACGGCGGGCGGTGAAGTGTTAGAAACCCTCTCCCAGCGCCGCGATCGCCCCCATCCGCAAACGGTGCTGGGGGCCGGTAAAGTGCAGGAAATCGCCCTGGAAGCGCAGACCCTGGGCGCGACCCTGGTGGTCTTTGATCGCGATCTGTCACCGGCTCAAGTGCGCAATCTGGAACTGCAGATGGGCGTACGGGTGGTCGATCGCACCGAAGTCATTCTCGATATTTTTGCGCAGCGCGCCCGCAGCGGCGCGGGCAAACTGCAGGTCGAGCTGGCCCAGTTGGAATATCAGCTACCGCGTCTGACCGGTCGTGGTCAGGCAATGTCTCGACTAGGCGGCGGCATCGGCACCCGGGGTCCCGGCGAGACGAAATTAGAGACGGAGCGGCGGGCCATTCAGCGCCGCATTTCGCGCCTGCAGCGGGAAGTCAATCAGCTTCAGGCTCACCGCGATCGCCTGCGGCAGCGCCGTCAGCGCACCGATCTGCCCTCAATTGCCGTAGTGGGCTACACGAACGCAGGCAAATCGACGCTGCTCAATGCGCTGACCAACTCCGAAATCTATGCGGCTGACCAGCTGTTTGCCACCCTCGATCCGACCACGCGACGGCTCAGCATTCTCAACAGCGAAACACAGGAGCAAACCCAGATGGTGCTCACGGACACGGTGGGCTTCATCCGCGATTTGCCCGAGTCGCTGGTCGATGCCTTTCGCGCCACCTTAGAAGAGGTCACCGAGGCAGATGCGCTGCTGCACGTTGTCGATCTGTCCCATCCCGCTTGGCAAAACCAAATTCGCTCAGTCATGACCATTTTGGGTGAGATGCCGATTACGCCAGGCCCCATTTTGCTGGCGTTTAACAAGCTCGATCAGGCTGACAGCGAGGCGTTAGCCCTGGCCAAAGAAGAATTTCCCCAGGCGGTGTTCGTGTCAGCCCAAGATCGCATCGGGCTCGAAACGCTGCGGGCAAAGTTGATTGAGCTGTCGAGCTACGCCCTTTGTCAATAAGTTTTGCCGTGCAGCAATAAACTCCGGGACGGTCAGCGGGCGCTCTGAAATGTATGGGGTAACCTGGGTTAGGGTTATGAACGTAGCTAAACATTTTGAGCGGTTATTTGCATGGATTTGCTTCGGGTTGGCGATCGCATCCTTCAGTCAAACGACCTTGTTCCGCTGCTGAGCAAGACCAATCTGCTGTCACGGGTGATTCAAGAAATCATCATTGATGACGCGATCGGCGATATTGAACTCACCGCTGAGGAAATTCAGGCCGCCGAGGCCGCCTTTTGCCAGCGCAATAAAATTACCAGTGCCGAAGAGGCCAATGCCTGGGCGCAGCAACAATATGGCACGCCCGATCTGATTCGGACGACCGCCGTGCGCGAGCAAAAGCTGGTCAAATTCAAAACCCAGACCTTTGCCAAGGAAGTTGATTCCTATTTTCTGCAGCGCAAAGGGCGGTTAGACAAGGTGCTTTACTCGCTCATTCGCACCAGTCAGCTGGGGCTCGCGCAAGAACTTTATTTTCGAGTCCATGATGATGGACAGTCGTTTACCGACCTTGCCAAAGAATATTCAGAAGGGCAAGAAGCCAAAACGGGCGGGCTCATTGGCCCCGTTGAACTCAGCGTGCCCCATCCGGCCCTAGCAGGGCTGCTCTCGGTCAGCAAGCCCGGTCAAATTTGGCCCCCCAAACGCATTGGCGAATGGTACGTGGTGGTGCGCCTAGAGAAGTTTTTTCCGGCCCAGATGGATGAGGCTACCGAACAGCGACTGCTGGATGAAATGTTTCAAACGTGGATGCGTGAGCAATTGCAAAACTCGCCCGTCAGCGTTCCCGGTAGCGATACCCTAACCGTGGCCGCTCAAACCATGCCGCCCGCCCCCGCCGCCACCATCCCCATGAATCAAGCAGCGATCGCGAAAGACGCCGCCGCCAAGCCCCAAACACCGCCCCCGGCAACCAGCCCCGCCCCAGAGTCTTCCACAACGGCAGCCAGCCAGCATCCGGCTACAGATAAGGCGTCCGACCAGGCTGATCCCTGGTCTTAGGCAGACAGAGCGGGCCCGAGATCGCGGGCAATCGAAGACGATGGCAACACCATAGAAGGTAGCGCGATCGCCCCAGCCACACCGCCGCCCCCTTAAAGAATGAACGTCAGTTCGGGTTAAGCGAAAACCCGTTACTGTCCCCGCCGCTGGAGGGGCTACTGGGGTGGGGAAGCCGCCGAAAAGGCCACCCCGTCCTGAGGCCACCCCGTCGCTGGAGGAGATTTGGCTCTCTGGCTATTCTGATAATCCTTATCCCGAACTCAGGGTAATGTAGGGTGGGCAATGCCCACAGGCTAGAGATTACAGCCCTTTGACATCAGTTGACTGGATTACGGAACGCGGTAAAAACTAAACCATAAAAAATCGGTTCCCTGAGAGAAATCTCAAGGAACCGTGATGACAGTCAGTATTTGATTTATCCAGTCGGCGCAGAGTGCAAACACCAGTTTAGGACTCTGCTGCTACCGGGTTTTAGCAGTCCTCAATCCTAAGAATTGGGAGGCTTTTAGGCGTTCCCTAACCTTCGTTCCAGCTGATCACAAACGTCAGCGGCTGCACCTCAGCATCGCCCAAGCGAATTTCCAGCGGATACGCCACCCCCGCAGCAGGCTCTGGCAGCACGAAAGTAACCTCACCCGCCTGATTTTGAGTCTGCGTCTGACCCAGGCTTGGCAAACTCAGTTGACCGGCTTGGGGCACCGTGACCACCAAGTTGATTTGGTGGGGGGCATCGGTCTGTAGCTGCGCTGATAGCGTCACCGGGCCTGCCATCGTGAGCCACTCCCGCTGTACCGAGGGAGCCTCAGGGGTGAGCGTCATGGTCAGGGTATTGAGGATATCCTTGGCAGCGAGCATGGTCAAGGTGACTTGCTGCTGGGGATTAGCCCCTGCGTACCCCTCAGGAAAAGCGGCTTTCAAAGCTTCTGGATCACGCGTAGCAGTACTGCGTACGGTGGCATCCGCCAATACCAGCCCAGCAATTTGATTCATGGCCTGAGGTTGGTCAGGAAAGAGATGCTCGACGGCTTTGACGAGCTGAATGCCGGGCTGTAGGGACTCAGCGACGAGTTCTTGGCAGCGGCTGAGTAGCCCCGCCAAAATATCTTCGGGCAAAGCTGTGGGCAGCTGCAGCGATCGCAACTGTCGCATCCAGGGCAGGGGGCTGAGGGCAGGCAGTTCGGCGGGATATTCCTGCAGTTGTGATTCCCAAGGAAACAGGGGGGGATTTTGACTGATTTCGATCTCGAGTCGGCGTTTTAGCAACGTTTGATAATGGTCTTGCACAGCAGGTAACTCTCCAAGTTCAGAAATGGGGGGCATTTCGATGGACATGTTGTTGATGAAGGTGGAGGATTCTGTCTCGTCGGACGCCAGGGTGGAAACACCTTCGGAGCCGGTGCGAGGGGGATGCATAGTTTCGGGAGAGGGTTCTACTTGCGAGGATATTCCGTCTAAATCGTCAACCTTCCCTGATGGCGAGGAATCTGTCCGGCTAAAGTGCTCAAGGAGCCCAAGTA
>JBHJJI010000217.1:0-9258 GCA_050042805.1 Leptolyngbyaceae cyanobacterium | reverse complement strand
TTCTACTACCCCGTAGAGATCGGTCGCTTGAAAAGTCCATCGCACCTTCCCCACGGGTTTGACACCCCGGGCGGTAATCCGACGTCCCGTCAGGGTTTTGAGGCCAAAGCGACTTTCATCCTGGCAGAAAAATCGGACGGTGCCCGGCCAGGCCAACTCCGTCGTCGCGAAGAACGCCAGCATCGCTAAGTTCTCAGCCAGTTTTTTTATATGCCTCTAACGCGGCTTCATCCTGTTTATCGCTCTTAGGGCGAACGACTTTAGGGGCGGCTCCGAGACGATAATAGACCCATTTGTGAACCGTTTTGTAGGGAGCCACAATCCCCAGATGAGTGGCCAACCAATCTTGGATAGCCGCGTAACTTTCCAAGCCTTCGGGCTGCTCTAACCGCTTTTTCAAGGCGGTTTCCGCCCATGCGGGCAGGCTGGATTTGTCGCCGGGATGGGGGGCATGAGCCAGCAACTGCGCTAAGCCGCTGTCACGATAGCGCTTCGCCCATTTCTGCACCGTCACCCGCTGTCGGCCTAGCCAGGCCGCCGCTTTCTGCATCGTTGCCGCTCGCCCACTTTTCAAGAGATACAGCAGGTGAACGCGATCTCTGTCCGTGGCGGTTTTTTGCTGTCTCAAAAGGGTTTTGAGTGCTGCTTCACTTTCGGTGATCTCAAGGTGATAGACGCCTGAAATGGTGATTACTGAATGCTTCACCTCTTTTCTAGCATCTGTAGCTCTGATTCAGCGAATTGGTGTAAGCCGGTATCAGTTTGGGCTGCTGATGGCCGATAGTTTTCGCTTCCCAGCCGCCGCCCTCACCCCGAGCCAGCAATCGGCGATCGCCCTCGCGACGCCGCGACCGCCAGATGTTTCGCTAAATAGTCAAAAGGCTTTTGCCCTGGGCTATGCGCCCCAAGACATGGAGACTGCCCTGAAGGCGATCGCCGAGGCACCCCATCCCAGTTCAGGCTAATACCGCAAGCTACAGTTTGCTCAGACCACTCCAGATGGCGGTAATCGTTATCTGATGTACTGTTCAACTCCGGATTCCGTAGGGCTTTGCACTTCCCGAAGGGTATTCTGCATTCCGAACGCTGCTGCACCCCTAGCAGGGTTCTTGAGCGAGCGCGGCTGGGCTGATAGTCGGTTCCTGAGCCTGCGATGACATTATGAGACTGCTCCGGCTCGGGCCAGGGGCCAAAATCGAAAGCGCGCCACCCCGATGACATTATCCTGAGGCAGCACGCCCCACACGTGGGAATCGTTGCTGTCGTTGCGGTTGTCACCCATGACAAAAATATTGCCGGGCGGCACAGTCACCATGCCCATCAAATAATCGGGCGGTTCCAAAATGTAGCTTTCTTGCAGGGGGATGCCATTCACCAATACTTGATGATCAGACACCGTGACCGTTTCGCCGGGAATCGCAATCACGCGTTTGATAAAAGCTTGCTTACCGGTGTAGCCATACTGGCGTAGCTGCGGCGGGGGCTCAAACACCACGATGTTGCCCACCTGGGGAGTCTGCAAACGGGTGGAAACTTTTTCGACCAGCAGGCGATCGCCAATATGGAGGGTGGGTTCCATGGAATTGGAGGGAATAAAGCGGGGTTCCGCCACAAAGACCCGCAGCAAAATGGCCACCAGCAGCGCGATCGCCAGAATGCGGACGTTCTCTCGCTGACTGGCCCAAAGGCGACGCCAGCGGGGCAGTGAGATCGGGGTCGGGGAGTCACTGGCGGGCTCCGAAGCAGTCGCTAGCGGAGTGTCATCGGGGGGAGATTTCATCGCAACCTATCGCTTAAAACCGCGTTTCATACTCTAGCAAGACTCCGGTGCGATCGCTGAAATCCTCATAGCTGGTCGTGCCGCGCAGCGTGAACTGATCACTTAACCGATAGCGGGTGTTGAATTGAAAGGGCGTGTCATTGGTCAAGACCTTAAGCACCGACACGGAGATATTAGACGTCACGTCGAACCCAATTTCGCCGCCGATATCTTCCGAGTCGTTCACCCCGCCACTGCTTTCAGTGACCTGAAAAATCCGGAACTCACTCAGCGGTACCGTATCTCCCAGAAAATCTCGAACGTTGCTTAACAGCGCCGAGCCCAAAAATGTTCCCAGCCCGGCCAGGGCATCATCACTGTTGCCCAAGGCATCCAATGCCCCAATCACATTGCCACTGAGCAGCGAGACAATTTCTTGTTGAGAGCGCGCGGGCGAACTGGTTAACTCCAAGTTTCTGGAATCAGTCGTCAGGTCGGCGAGTTCGCTGGCGGTGCCCGTATAGCGAGCGTTGATGCGCACCAGGCTGTTGCCCTGTTGGGTCAAGCCAATTTCATTCAGGGTGTTATCCGACACTTCATTTTGAGGAAATGGGCTCGTTGTTACCCCAATCCCCTCACTAAAGGAAGACGCATCGGGCAGAGAGGTCTGCAGGGTCACATCGAGGATCGGGTCGAAATTGCCGCGAAACTCAGCGCGATCGTTATCGCCAGCCAGTCTCAGCGCCACCGTAAAGATTCCGACCCGACCGGAGGGCAGTTGAATCGTTCCTGTTGGCCGGAGGTTATCGATGGTGCCGTCTAGCCGCAGGCCACCCCGTGCCGTGACGTCCAGCAAATTACCCTGCACGATGTTGATATTGCGGGCTAGCACCAATCGCAAGTTGTCAAACCGAAAGGGCGGTAGAAAGCTTTCACCGGTTGAGCGATCGCTCGTCGATGGGGTGACGGCAACCGCATTATTGCCCTCAGGAATCGTAATCGTACCGCGCGTGAGATCAATTTCACCGGAAAGTACCGGCCCGGCTAATAAACTGCCCAGCAGTTGCATTTCACCGTTGACTTGCCCATTATACAACCCCTTAAGATTGAGGGCAATGTTTTCTAGGTCTAAAGTCAAGGGCCTGGCATCAAAGCTGTCTGGAACCTGATCGGAGGAACCATCGCCATCTTCACTCTCTGCCGCATCGGCCGTCTCTGAGGTGTCTTCACTTTCTAAAGCGTCTTCAGTCGGTGGCGTATCTGTCGTTTCTACTGGCTCTGCTGCGGGGCTGTCGGCGGTTTCAGGAGCTGATTCAGTCGCTTGGCTCGGTAAAGGCACAAAGAGCGGAAACACCCCTTCTGCCATGAGTTGTCCCTCACTAAACTGGCCGGTGAGATCTTCGACAACGATGCTGCCAAGATTAGCAGGTGATAGTCGAATACGCCCCGTGATGTCAGTCATTGGTACGGGCAACGTCGAGGAAGAAATCGTCGCGCCATTCAGGGTCACCAGGCCTTGAAATTCGCTGGGAATGCCATTGTTCTGAGCCGTATCGCCTTCCAGATCTAAAATCATCGTGCCTTCGCCCGACTCCCAGGCCACCTGACGGGTAAACAGATTTAACAGGGCAAATCCTTCATCTTTCACATTGGCGACGAGACGGTAGCTGGTGTCAGTCGGCGGCTGCTCAACAAAGCCCAATTGATAAGGCAACCGGGCTGATAAGGTCAGCGGGTCATCAGCCCCGACGAGCAGCAATTCCGCATCGAGCCCGGCCCGAGCATTGACATAAGCGAAGGTGGCTTCCACTTGTTCAATGGGGGCACCGTTGAGGGTGCCATCGGCGATTTGGAGCTGGCCTGACAGATTGGGTGCGCTCAACCGCCCCCGCAACTCAGCGGTCCCGTTGACATCGCCGGTCAAGGTAAAGGGCAGGTTAGCCAGATCTTCTAGTTGGCGGCTGGGCACGTTGGCCACTTCGACGGTCATGAGGCGGTTTTCGTTATCCGCCGGGTCAAGGGAAAACTCACCGGCAAAGCTCACAGACGAGTCTGCCGTTTCGCCCTGAGAGCTAAACTGCAGCGGGGCTAGGGTGATCAGACCGTTGCGATAGCCGCCCTGAGCCAACACCACATCGGCACTAATGTCTGGCCCCCAGCGCCAAGCTTGCCCATTGAGATCAAAGGTGACTCTCAAATCTTCAGGGAGGTCAGCAGAAATATCCACTACGCCATTAAACGCGCCCTGCAGTTCGCTCAAGGGCGGAATGGTCGATTGACTGGCCTGAATCTCTTCCTGGACTTCCAGCTCCATAATTTCCGAGAGTCGCCGCAGCTGATCGAGTAGCGTCCCATTGGGATCGCCTGCCGAGGTCGTGGCCAAAATGGCTTCAGCTTCTTCGGGCGATTTAGGAATGAAGCCCTCATTGGGCGTAAAGCCGCGCCTAAAGTCAGCCAGTTCTTGAATTTTGAGCACTTCTAAAACGTCGCGCAGTTCCCCCGCCTCGGTTGAGAGGGTGGCCTGGAGCTGCGGCGATTGATTCAAGCTGTAGCGGCCCGACACATCGTAAGTGCGGGTGGCGATCGCCTCACCCCGAACATCACGATCGGCCATCAAAATCTGACCGTTGGCCAACCGCGCCACCCCATCGGCATAGGAAAAACCGCCAAAGAGGCGGTCGACACTGTAGAAACCGATGCCCAGATTTTGAATATCGAACTGGCCCGTCGTGCTGAAATCGTTCAGATTGACGGTGGCATTGGCAAACTCGACCTGTCCGCGTAGCGAACCGTATTCAGAGTCGGCAGGCGGCAGGTTGAGTGCCGAAATGGGGAAGCTATAGAGTTGCGCCTGCAGCAGATCGCCTTCGGTGGTGGCGATCGCCACTGACTCCCCGGCGCGCACCGTCACATCCAGCTGTCGTGGCTGCGGGTCAAAGGTGACGGAAATTTCATCCTCCACGCCGAGTAGCGAGACGACCAGACCGTTTTGGGAGGAAAAATTCACATCGCCAGCCAGCAAGGGTTCAAACACCAAGTCGTTAAGGGCGAGATTAGCCAACGCCAGATCGCCGGCAAAATTCAAGTTACTGGGCGTACCGGTAAGGCGGCCTTGAAAATCTGCCTGCCCCTCTAGCCCTAACACCGGGGGTAAAGTAACGGGCAGAGTCGCTAAATCATAATTTTCCGCAATCAGTCCCAGGTCGATCGCGGCAATGCTGGGAGCATTGGGGCCGGTAAACTGCGGCGTCACCGTGCCGCTAGCAAATAGGCCTGCCGTTTCTAAACTTTCAATTTGCAGCTGGCGGCCATCCCAAGCGAGGCTGGCATCCAGGGGCGATCGCGATTGCGCTAGCGCCGCGTTGGTACCGGCCAGGGTTGCCAGACCGTCAGAGAGTCGGATATTGGCCCGGCCTCGCACCCCAGCGGGCGTCAGCTCATCCAAATTACCGGCCAACTGAAACGTGGCGTCTCCCGTCCCCTGTAAAGCTGTCGAAAATTGCCCCAACTGCAAACCATTGCCCTGGCCGTCGGCCTGCCAAGCTCCGTTAGCCAAGCGAAAGTCGCTGGTGACCGTACCGCCGGCGATCGCCGCTGCCACCGTGCCCTCACCCTGCAGCGCCGCCAGGCTAAAGTCATCGACCGACCCCGAGAGCCGCGCATCCGCATTGATGCGATCGACGGGGACATTCGCGGCGAATTGACCCACCGGAAAATCTCGCGTCGTGATGTCCGCCGTCCACGTGCCGTTGGCCAGCGCCACTTGACTGTTGAACGTCCCCCCGAGCAAGGCTGCCGTGATGTCACCATCCCCGCGAATCCCTCGCAGAGAGAAATCAGCCGTGCTACCCGCCAGTCGCACGTCGCCGCCGCCGACTACGCCTTCTAACGAACGATTAAACACGCCCAGTTGCAGTCCCTGGGCCGCGACGTCCGCTGTCCATTGCCCTGCGTTGAGGGTCGCCGTGCCCGAAGCGGTCCCCCCGGCAATCGCCGCATTGCGCACGACCAAAGTGTTGGCCGCGATTTCTGCCGTGCCGTTGGTGGGATAAGTCCCGGCAGGGGCGTCCCAGGTGACCAAGCCACTCAAGTCATTGACCGGGCCGTTAATGTCGGCCTCTAGGGCCACCGGGCCAATCACCACGGTGTCGGGCAACCCGTAGGCTTGTCCAATGGCATCGGCGGGCAGGTCTTGTCCGGTTAGCTGCAAGGCCAAGGTCGCGGGCCGTCCAAAAGACAATGCCCCTTCACCGGTCAAACTGCCGCCCGCTAAAGGCTCTAGGGATAAGTTGGCAAAGGCTAAGCCGGCGGCACTATAGCTGAGCCGGGTAGCCATGTTGGCAAACTGAACTTTGTCTAGCGTGACGACATCCGTCGAGAGGATGTTGCCCGCGATTAGAGGCTGTGCCAAAGGCCCCGTAATCTCGACCACCTCCGCTTTGAGCGTGCCTTCGGCAGGAATGGGCGGCTCAAAGTCGAAGGCCGCGGCGATGTCAGCCAGCGCTACGGGAAAAATTTCGCCGGTGAGGTCATAGCCGTTGCGCGCGTCAATGGTGCCAGCGGCCACAGCAGACATTTCACCAAAACTGGCCGTGATCTCGTCTAAGCGGACGCCATTATCGCGAAACTGAGCCTGCGTGTTGATATTGGTAAAGGGCATGGTCATTGCATCAAAGGCGATCACCCCATCTCGCAAACTGGCCGTGCCCGTCAGACTGGTTTCAGTTTCGGGCGCAATGTTGACCTCCAGGTTGCCGTTGAGAATGCCTGAAGGGACCTCGAAGGGCAGAGCTTGGGGCAGGCTGGCCAGCAGCACCGGCGATAGAATGCCTAAGTCCAGACTTTGAGCCTGAATCGCCAGGTTGGCCGCGATCGCCGACGCCGCATCATCTTCCTCATCGACCTCAGGCTGCTGAATCACCCCGATGACTTCCAGCATGCCCGCGTTCTCCGGCTCGGCACTGACATCAAGGGTAATCGTTTGCGCTTTGACTAACGTATCTTGATCGCTGAAATCAGCCGTCTTGACCTGCGCCACCTCGACCGAGCCGGTGATCGCATTGATATTGAGTGGACTCGCCGTCGCTGGGGGCTCACTGTAGGGCACCACGGTCAGTTCGCCATTCAGAATGGCCACGACTGGGCTAATGCGAATTAAGGGCTCCCTATCCTCGTCGTCATCTTCATCGTCCTCATCGTCGAAGTCAAAGTCGATGTCAAGCCATTCCCCTTGGGCATTTTGCTCGACATACACAACGGGATTTTCAACGGTAATGCGGGGTCGCAGGGTACGGGTCAGCAATTGCAGAAGATTCAGCCGAATCGACAGCGTCTCAACGACCAGCTGATCGGGGTCATCGGCGGTCGCCGGTAATGCCGATTGACCAAATCGGACTCCGGTTAATGAGACCCGCTTCACTTCACCAAGATAAACGGGGCGATCAAGGGCCTCAGTCAGTAGCTCAGAGGCCCAAGGCGAGAGTCGCTCATTCACAAAGATCCAGGCAGCCAAGGTGCCCCCAGCAGCACCGAGAATCGCGATCGCTCCGAGCGTTAAGCCGGTCGTCTTCCAAATTTGACGACGTTGCTTGGTGTTGGTAGATTCTGGTTCTGGCGGTGCCCCGTTGCTCATGACCCTTTGTACCTGCTTTGTCTAGCGCGTTCTACAGTCGGGAAGGCCCTGCGGTCATAAAAACATTACCAACTCTTGAGCGGTCTAACGCCTTTGCTGACTGATTTGGTCACTAATTTAAGCGGACATTCTGACTTAAACTGTCTAGCTGCCCATTAAGATACTTAAAATTAACGTTTACAGATGAAAACCGGATTAGAGACTCATGCAAGTCTACGTACTCTTGTTTAACGCGGGTACCGACAACGAAGGCATTCACTCGTTGCAGACCAATGGCCAAAATACCGTTTTGGTCTTTGAAGACGAAGACGATGCCACCCGCTTTGCTCTCATGCTAGAGGCGCAAGATTTTCCCTCCCCCACGGTCGAAGAATTTGATCAGCGCGATATCGAAGAATTTTGTGCTGAAGCAGGCTTTGAAGCTAAGCTCGTGCCTTCGGGAGCGTTGATGGTGCCTCCAGAGAGCAGCCTTGATAAAACGGATTGGGATCCAGACGGCAATACGGTCGAAGAAGTGCCCCCCACCGCTGACGAATCGCGCTTGTCGAATCAGGAACTCGACAGCATTCGGCAACAGCTAGAAAAGTTGCTGTAACCAGATTGTGGTTGCCAGCCGTCGCCAGCAGCATCGGGGCAAACGACGGCAAACCGGGACTGACAATATTGCCTCAGGTGGGAACGCTGACGCATCTCAAGCGCGAGGCATTTATGGTCTGGTCATACTCACCCCCGCCGTTTTGGAGAACGCCCTGTGACATCCCCTGCCTCTCAGCCCGAGGATCTGACCGATCGCGGCTATTTATTAACTGAGCAGGCGAACCCCGCTAGCCAGTCTTTAGACCAGCTCTCGCCCTTAGCTTTTGTGGAATTGGTGAATGCCGAAGACCACCACACCCTGCGGGCGATCGCCGCTGCCAAATCAGCCCTAGCCGAGGCGATCGCGCAGACGGCAACGGCGCTCCGGGCTGGGGGGCGTCTCTTTTACGTCGGGGCCGGTACCAGTGGCCGTCTCGGCGTATTGGACGCCTCAGAATGTCCGCCGACCTTTTGTACCCCGCCCGAGCTGGTGCAGGGTCTTATTGCTGGGGGGGCCGGTGCCCTGATCCGCAGTTCCGAAGGGCTCGAAGACATTGCTGAAGATGGGGCGCAAATTATTCACGAACATCACATCCACGAGCATGATGTGGTGGTGGGCATTACGGCTGGGGGCACCACTCCTTATGTGCATGGAGCGCTGAAGGCGGCACGGCAGCGCGGGGCAACGGCGATTTTTATCGCCTGCGTGCCCGCCGAACAGGTGCCGGCCGATTACGACGTGGATATTCGCCTCCTCGTCGGGCCAGAAATCCTCGCCGGTTCTACCCGCCTCAAAGCCGGAACAGTCACAAAAATGGCGCTCAACATCCTCTCGACGGGGGTCATGGTGCAGTTGGGCAAGGTCTACGGCAACCGCATGATCGATGTGGCTGTGACCAATACCAAGCTGCGCGATCGCGCCATTCGGATGCTCAGTGACCTGACCGGGCTCGATCGGACAGCGGCGGCTGATCTGCTCGATCGCAGCCAGCAGCGCGTCAAACCGGCATTGCTAATGCACTGGGGTGAGTTGACGCTAGCAGCAGCAGACGCTTGCCTAGCGCAGCACCAAGGACAGCTACGACTCGCTTTAGACAGCCTCAAAAAGTAGGAAAGAGCCAGACATAAGCCGGGTTCTGTTCTCTCAGGTCAAGCCGAGAGGGCGATTATCTATCTGGGACGGCTGTTACCAGACGCCTCGTGCGGTACACCAAAAGCGGGGCCGGAAAAAGACCAACCATGACCCCTGCGACCTTGCTCCCCACCGGGGTTTACCGAGCCAGCACCTCTC
>JBHJJI010000216.1:0-24246 GCA_050042805.1 Leptolyngbyaceae cyanobacterium | reverse complement strand
TACTGCTGACCTGAAGGCGAGGATTTTAGACTTTATTGCCTACTTCAACGACACGATGGCCAAGCCCTTCAAGTGGACTTACCAGGGGAAGGCTTTGAAGGCTTGAAAATGGTTGGGGCATTCCCGCCAGGAAGTACTAGCTTGACTTGTCGCTATGTCCATATGAAATCATACGCCCACACCAAAATCCCCAACCGGCGTTATTCTAGATGCTACCGCATTATTCCTAGATTTTGCTGAGCTAGTCAGTTAGTAAATTGAGTCCATATATCGTCATCGAATTCGCTCCAGTTTTCACTGTCGAAGTTGGGAAGTTGACTTAAGATTTTTAGGCGAGTTATCCAGCTGCGTAAATGGCCATTGTATTCCTCAATGATACGCCCTTTTTTGTTTTGAATTATCTGTAATCTCGCATTGAACTCTTCGAGCTCTTTCTGGTTGAATCTTGAAGTTTCATCGACTCCATCTGGCGAATTCAATCGTTGATCTATCAGATAAGAGCATAGCTGCAAACTCTCCAGCTTATACTTTAAGCCATTGTGAAGACAAGCAGTATCGCTAATGACGATTTTGATTCCGTTGATCTTTGACTGTTTTATTTCCAAGAGTGATTTGTATAAATTGATCATTTCTTTGTGGATGAAATATCGATTCTCAAAGACTCTCTTTATTTGAGGTTTGTCATTTCCAAGAGTGCTAAGCCTTCGATGGCATCCGTCTGATTTTTTTTGCTCTGATTCGAGTTTTTGTTGTAAGTCAATCTTTTCTGCCTCTTCTGCATAAAGAGTGCTTCTGATATCAATCAAGAATTCCCATGCAACATTTTCAATCTGCTGTAAGGTTCTGCCAAAGGCATGTCCTGCGTCTTCAGGATGCTGTGCTTTAGTTTCGTTGTCAGAAAAATTCCCAGGAATTTCAGCAGAACTTTCTGGATTCTTATTTTCTGGGATCGAGTACGGGTCATAGGAATCTCGGTCATCATTGACTAACCATTTCCAAAATCTCCGAAAGATACTACTGCCCATGGGCATGGCACACCCCTGCGAGTCAACTCTAAATTAAGCGTACTCGAAGTGCCGCTCAGCAAGATTATTTATTTTTAGCTTTTGTTGCTAATCCAATCAGGGGTCAGTTATCAGCGACATCTTCTAAGCTCTGCGCGTCCCATTTCAGGACAGAGGCATTGACGCCTTTGGCCTGCTTACGTTTCGAGTCGGCCTCAAACCACTCGATAATTTGCTGCGGGGTCAAGTCTTCCATCGACGTATCTAGATCGATCGCGATCGCTTTGAGCAGCTTGCTGGTGGAAATAGTGAGCCGGGTGAGGAACTTTTCTGGGGAGGTCAGCAGGGCTTTGTCGACATCGGCAGATTCTGCAGGCGTTAAGAACTGAACGGACTGATCAAGCATGGTGAATAGGGCGGCAAGCGTGAGAACTGGAGAGTAACAGGAACCGGCCTTGGTCAATACTGGACGGCATCTCCCTGTGTTTAGAATACTCAGAATCTAACCGGATTTGCCGCGAGACTGAGAGGCCAGAAACCGGCCAGATACCGATCTGAATCGCTGACAGTCCCGGAGTTTGCCAGAACTGGAGCCCAGCACCGCAGGACTTGCACCTGTTCTCAATTGATTAGCTATAGCAAGTCGCAGTTTGATCAGGTCACTCCAGATACTGGAATCACTCACTGATGGGCCTTTCAACTCCGACTTCCGACTTCTGCATTCCGCATTTTGGTATAGCGTATCTTCGCGGCGGGCGGCTACGCTCGGGCTAATTCCATGGCCTCTCCGGAGTCGAGCTGATTTTTACTGTAGATTGAGCAGGAGTGAGTCATCTAGCCTCGGCACCCGAGTTGAAGGTGCCGGTCTGGTTGGGGACGGATGGGCTGAGAAGCGGATAGCGGATCAGCTTGGCGGATACTGTTTCGTGGCCCCCACATTGTCGGCCCCACCCAAGAGTTTGTGACCAGCAGCGGTGGTGAGCGGCTGGGATCTCGGGATCGAGGGTTGGTGCTCTCAGCGAGACAGTATTGAACTGCGCTCTGTGAGGGGGGCGGGAATGACTCATTGCTCTCAGGGTGCTTGCAGCAACTACCGCATCAATTAGGAAAAGCTTCTGTGGTTAGCCTGAAGCCGCATAGTTTGGAGTCGCTTTTGCCCGTAGCTCGGCAGTCGTGGCACTGGCTCCAGTCCCATAGCAAAAATATGGCGGTCGTCGTCACGACGGGCCTGGCCGTTGCCACCAGCGTGATGGGGTTAGCCCGACTGGGGGTGCTAGAAAGTCTGGAACAAAAAACCTATGACCAGATGATGCGCCTGCGCCAAGAGGCCATGCCCCTTGCCAAAGACGATCGCCTGCTGATCGTGACGGTTACAGAAGCTGATTTAGATGCTTTAGCAGAGTTTCCTCTCTCGGATGGCACCGTGGCCCAGGCCCTAGACAAGCTGCAGCAGCATGAGCCAGTGGCCATTGGGTTGGATATCTTTCGAGCCATTCCGAAGCCCCCCGGTCGCGACGAGCTGCTGCGTTCGCTGCAGGCTCCGAATGTGGTCGTGATTACTCAACTGTCTAACCCAGTGGGCGCACCGGGGATTCCGCCCCCACCGCAAATTGACCCAACTCAGGTGAGTTTTAACGACGTTGTGGTTGACCCCGACGGTAAAGTGCGCCGCGCCTTGCTGATCGCCGAACAGGTAACCCCCACTGGCAACGTCCCGTTGTTTTCGTTTTCGCTGCAGTTGGCAAACCGTTATTTAGCTACTCAGGATATTGGGCCAACGGCCAGCCCCTATAACCCTGACTATATGCAGCTCGGCTCCACGACGCTGTTTCCCCTCACGGCGGGGGCTGGCGGCTACGCGGTGGAAGATACGGCGGGCTATCAGATCATGCTGGACTATCGCGATCGCCTCACCCCCAGCCGACAGGTAACGCTGTTAGAGGTGCTCAACGATGAGATAGAGCCCGCTTGGATCAAAGACAAAGTTGTGTTGATCGGCATCACCGCGCCCAGCGTCAAAGATCTGTTCTACACCCCCTTTACCGCTGGGACCCAGGAAGACACGCATCAAATGCCGGGGGTGGTCGTTCACGCTCAAATGGTTAGCCAGCTGTTAGATCTAGCCCTGGGCGATCGCCCGCTGATCGGTACCAGCGAGCCCTGGCAAGAATGGCTCTGGTGCCTCGCCTGGGGACTGCTGGGGGGCACCATGGCCTGGTACCTACGTCATCCGGTGATCTTGACGGCGAGCCAGTCTAGCTTGTTTGTCGGCATCGCGGTGGGGGGCTATGGCCTGTTTGTGACCCAGGGTTGGCTGCCCCTGGTTGCGCCGGCCCTCACCGTGGTGGGCACCAGCAGTGTGGTGTTGGCGTATCAGGCGCAACAGTCCTTCCGGCAACGGCAGATGATGCAGGCGTTGCTTGGTCAAACGGCCTCACCGGCGATCGCTCAAGCACTGTGGGACAACCGCGATCGCCTCTTGAAGTCAGGCAAATTGCCTGGTCAAAAAATGGTCGCCACGATGATGTTTACCGACATCAGAGGCTTCAGCACCCTGGCCGAAACCGCGCCGCCAGAACAACTGCTCGAATGGCTCAATCACTATTTAGAAGCCATGACCGAAGAGATTCAACTGCACCATGGCATCGTCAATAAATTTACTGGTGACGGCCTATTGGCGGTTTTTGGGGTGCCCATTGCCAGCACCACCCCTGAGGCGATCGCCCGCGACGCCCAAGCCGCTGTGGCTTGTGCCCTCAGCATGAGCGATCGCCTCGCCCAAATTAACCAGGAGCGCACCAGCCAAAAGTTGCCCCTGTTAGAAATGCGGGTCGGCATCTTCACCGGGCCGATCGTGGTTGGCAGCCTCGGCGGCCATCATCGAATGGAATATGGCGTGATTGGCGACAGTGTTAACATCGCCTCGCGCCTCGAAAGCTTGGACAAACATCGACAATCGACCCCCTGCCGAACGCTGATTGGTCAGGATACCTTTCAATATCTACAGGACAAGTTTCAGGTCGAATCATGGGGTAAGTTACCCCTGAAGGGACGCCATGCCCCGGTCGAGGTTTATCGCGTCATTCAGGCTAACTTGTCTGAAAAATAGACCTTGGTCGGGTGGGGCCGTCCACAAGCGTTGGCGTTACCTGCCTGGAGAACAATCGCTCAAAATTCTCGATCGGATAACTCTACCCCCCACCGTCCTCAAGTGGCGTGTTGTTCATCGAGTGGCAGGCGCGACGCCTAAACAGCGGGTCATGATTGCCGAGAGTTCGCTCCCTTCGACCGGCCGAGGACAGGCGCTCAACCTCATCGTCTTGAGCGTTGAGCGGAGTTTTATGGCCTGCAGGCAGCAAATCCCTCAGTCTATTTATTGAGCGATTGTCGGGTCGGTTGTCCCTTGTACCTCACCCTCAGCCGCTGGGGGCTCAGGGTCAGCCGTAATCACGCCCGCTGGCACTGAATTCTCAGGCACCGGGTCGCCGATGGGGTTAAACACCGCCGCTTCAGGCTGAACCGGGTTAGCAGCAGGCACCTCATTGTTCATGGGCACTGGCTCACCCGTCGGATTGAAGGGCGCTACCGGCGCGGGGGCGGGTGCATTGGGTGTGCCAATGGGCGCTGTCGGCGTGCCAATGGGATTGAACGGCTCAACCGGTGTTGTGGGTGGCGGTGTCCCAATCGGGTTGACCGGGTTACCGGTTGTGGGTGGCGGTGTACCAATTGGGTTGACCGGGTTACCGGTTGTGGGTGGCGGTGTACCCCCTCCTCCAACGGGGGGCGATATCGGTGGCTGTGGAATCGCGGTCGTTGGGGGTTGCCCGCTCGGTCCTGTCGGGCGTAAAACACCTGCTGGCACGGCATCGCGAGTGGGGCTAGCGCTAGATAATGGATTCGACAACAACGGCGAAGCCATTGAAGCCCTGGGCTGAGTCGTGCTCTGCCCCATTTGATCGGTCACGGTATTGACATTGGCGATCGGGTCTCGTGAGAATGCGCCTGGCAACTGTGAGCCCTCGACATCATCCGTGGGCAATAGCCAGCTGGTGATCACCCCTAAGGTGGCATCCAGGCTAACGACATCAGGGTTTAATTGATAGCTGCCTTCAAACCCTTGCTGAGACTGCAGACCTTCCCAAGTTTCCTGGCGAACGGGATCGGTCGGCTGGCCGTTGCCTTCAAAGTTGGGATTATTGAGATCGAGCCCCTCCACCAGTGGACTGGTTTGGTAGAACAGGGCCAAGTCAAACTCCAGAACCTGAATCGACTCTCCTTGAATGACGGCTAGATTGCCTGCGGTCAAGGCTTCTGTGCGACCATCCAGCGTTGAGACTTCAACCGGTCCTTTAGGACTGTCGGTCAGCACCATCACGATTGTGCGACCGGGGCATTCCTCTAAAAGATCCAGGTCGCAGTCTCCCGGAATGTGGCGAACTACCAAGGCTGTGCCCTGAATACCGGTCACTGCACTCGGAGTTTGAATATTGCTGGGCCCCCGATCCGGAGGAATCAAGAAGAGAGCTGTGCCGTTAGATAACCGAAAATCTCGAGTGTCGGGCACAAACCAAAAAGTAGCTCGCTCACCGACCCGCGCCAAAGAGCCATCATTGAAACGTAGTTCAGCTCTCGCGTTGTCTGCTGTTCGCAAGGCATCGCCCAGCGCCAGCCGATCATTGAGGGTGGCCCGACGGGCTCGTTGCCCTTCAGGAATGAACTCAACCTGATTGTAAATAGATTCGATATCGGCCCGAGTGAGGGGCACTTCTGCGTAAGCCAGGTTTGGGATCAGCGCGCTGGCCACGCCACACAGCAGGCTGGGTAGACCAAGCCGTCGAAATCGGGGAGTAAAGAAAAAACTCGTCATAATTACCCGTTTGAAATTCGAATCAGCAATGCTCAGCACCCCTATCAGCCTGCGAACTGACGTACTCACTCAGCCCTAAAATCAACTCAAGGTCGATCGCGGGTACTGAATAGAGCCATCTCAACGAAAACTTTACTTTGGCCCAACGCTTCAAATGTGTAATACCGACAGGCATCACACAATTACGCAAGTAGCAGAGAAATTGAAGAAAGTTTCCGTAATTCTCCCTATATATTACTGGGAGTTTTCTAAACCTTTGTAAGTGCTTCAAGGGTTTCCGTAAAGACTTTATGAAGTTTGATAGCAGTTCTTTCACGTTTAAGGCTTCCAGCCGCTCCAGTGTAAAGCGTGTGTCTGCTTCCCACCTGGCTGTAAACGTCAGCATATTCCGGCGTGAAGTGTTGAATATTGGCGGCGATTGCCCGTGCCCAGAACGCGATGAGCTAAATGGATGGTGCTTGCCTTGGTTAGCGGTGCCAGCGGTTTAGTCACCATGCAGGCTCAACGCCGCTGCCAGTCAAGACGGCACCGTCAAGCATTTAGTCCCCGGATGATCATCTGGAAAATCACCCCCCAACCTTGGCGGTGTTGATTGACCCTTAAGGAGTTGATGGCGCCGATAGGGAGTCGCCTTCGGTGGGGGCGTTCAGGAGGCCAGGCGGCAATTCATCGTTGCGGGTATTAGTCTCTTGACGCGGTGCTGTCGGCGGTTCCGTTGACAGCCCATCGGCGAGGGTTGGCACCAAATTGACGGCGCGATCGGAGGTGACGTGGGGCTGACTAGTGAGGGCTTCTGGATCGGGGATTTCGTTGATTTCGGTTTCGGTTTCAGTGGGGAGGGGAGGGCTGGGCATCACCGGAAACAACCAGCCATCTTCTGTGGTGATGTCTCGGGTCGGATCAAGAAAGTTGGGATCGAGTAGATATTCACCCTCAAAGTCGGGCTGCTGATTGAGGCCATCGAGCGCCTCATCTCTGACCGGGTCAGTGGGCAGGCGATCGCCGGGATAGTCTGGATCATCTAAAAACAGTCCTTCGACTAGGGGACTGGTTTCGTAGAACAACGTCAAATCGAATTCGAATAGGAAGAGATTGCCGTCATCGACGATCGCCATTTGTCCTGCCGATAGCTCAACACTCCGGCCATCTCGTAGTTCGACTGCGGTCGGGCCGCTGGCATCAGTCAAAACCATTACCGCAGTGCGTCCCGTGTTGCGGCTAAATTCGGTGGTTAGATCAGGGAACATCGTGGTTTCCTCGGCCTTGGGCAGATGGCGCACCACAACCGCTGTCCCTTGAATGCCTGTGACGACGTTGGGGGTTTCAATCGTCGTGGGACCATTCCCTGGTGGAATCAGGAGTAATGCCGTACCATTCGCCAGCCGAAAGTTGCGCGTGTTAGGCATAAACCAGAAGGTCGTCAACTCGCCCACTCGCGCTAGAGAACCCTCGTTAAAGCGCAAGTCAATTTGCGCGGCCTGACTGGTGCGGATAGCATCGCCGAGGCCGAGTTGATCGCTTGCCTGCACGAGCCGAGTGGGCCCTCCCTGCAGTAAGATTTCGACTCGGTTGCGAAAGGATTCCACCGTTGCCCGGGTCAAAACCGCTTCGGCGATCGCTGGCTGTGGCGCGATCGCGAACAAAAGCACATAGACTATACTTGCCAGGCCGCCCCGTCGGAGGTCATATTGGCTCATGGGCATCTACTTTCGATCACTTGCAACTGTTTGATAATTCTCCACTCGACTTGAGAGGCTAGGCAACCCGACTACTCCACTTGGCCTCGGTCTTGAAGACCGGTCGTGGCTTAGCCTGATGCTTGTCTGGTTCCTGTCGATGGACTCAACCCCTCACAAAATACTGCGTTTCTTCAGGTTTCAAATTTTGATATCGGCAATGTGTGCCTCCCTACTCGGCTAAAAAATAGAGTCTCCACCGTTTGCGGAGCTGTTTGTGCCAAACCCGATCTGCTTTTCGAAATGCTGGGTCATTGGCTGGTTTCCTCTGGTTTTGAGCTTACAGCAAGCCCACGCCCACGCTAACCCGCCGCCCCCTGCGATTGTCTCCCATAAAATTTTAGATCACTCTAAAATGCCGCCGTCAGCTATTGCGGTGTCGGGTTCTCCTGGCTCATTGGAGGCAGCTCAAAATGACAGCCTGCGATCAGGCGCTGCTGCTAGTATGGGTTCTCCATTGGCGGGCGATCGATCGCCCACGTCATCCGCGTCTGTCAGCACTGTCCCTACTGCCCCTCCAGAGATGCTGTCGCAGCAGCCCTCCTCCAGTTCGAGCCAGGCTGCGACCAACGCCAATTCGACACCTCCCAAAAAAGAGCCTAAAAGTGTTGCGCCTCGGCTAGAACGCTTCTTTGCCGGGTCGCGATCGGGGGCTCCTTGGCCGACTGCGATCACGCCCCCAGACCGGCCTCAAAATAAACCACAGTCTGCCGAGGGGGAGATGCCTGACGGCGGCCTTGACCCTGAGTTGGGCATGATTCGCGTCGCCGATCCGCGGACAGATCCTGAACTCGGCACCATTCAGTTGCGGAATCCCCTGCAAGATCCGGAACTTGGAATTCTGCAGCTCCGGCAAATTGTGCCTGCCCCAGGTCGCCGTCCGGTGTTGTTCCTTTCGACCTATGTGACGGCCTCTAACAGTGACAATGTCTTCTTGGTCGAAGATCCGATTCAGGGCCGATTTGGCGACAACTTCATTCGCCCAGGCATTAGCCTCATTGCTTTTCCGAGTATCGGCCCCCAGACGAATCTCTTGGTTTCGGCTGAAACCAACTTGCTGCGCTATGACCAGCAAAGTGCCTCCAATTATGACGAACTGAGATTTCGCGCAGGGATTCGTCATCGCTTTTCCGATCGCGTTTACGGGCAGCTGAGCTTTAGTAGTCAGCTGCTGTTTCGAGAGGGCTATGCAGACCAGTTTTTTAGCAATAGTGGCGTCGAACTGACCCTCAATCGCCGTGATGTGCTGACGCCACAACTCACGTTAGATAGCTTTTATCAGGGGCAAGTCTATTTCAGTGACCCGGAACAGTTCAGCAATGTCTTAAATTCGGTGGGCACTTATCTGGGGTACCGCATCTCGCCCCGGTGGGATACCGGCATTGGGTATCGTCTGACGATCTCAGACTTTACTCGTCAAAGCCGTCACGAAACCTATCAGCGCATCACCGGGCAGTTACGCTATGCGATTACGCCTTCGGTGCGACTCTCTCTTTTTGGGGGGCTTAGTTATGGGCGATCGACCGAACCGCGCATCACTTTTGACGACACCTTTTTTGGCATCAGCATCGACGCGACCATTCCGATCTTTTAAGCCAGAGAGCGGTGGGAGCGACAGGGCTACGTTGTCGTCAGGGCGTCAGGAAACGGCAGGCGAGGGGCCACGAGGCCAGGGAGCAGCGGCTAGGAGCGATCTTGGCTGAATCGCTGTATGGGGCCGATCACTTCGAATCTCATGTTTGCTGACGGCAGTTTTCGCTTGTGATCTCAATCAGGCCTCTGGCGGACGATAAACACGTTGGCGATTTCGCAATCTGGGTGGTTCAAGCGGTGTTTATCTTTAGCCGCATTCTGAGCCCCAAGAATGAAAAAGTCTTTTTGTGTGTTGTTACTAATGCTTGCGAGTATCGAACCCTTAGCCAAGCCGATTAATCCGTATCAACTCTTGGTTAGTCCCAATGCCGGCATGGGCTTGGTGGGGTGATCGAGCGTTTGCAGACGTGACGCTCGATACAACAGTCACCCACTGTAAAGTTCATTTCGGCGATCGCGGCCACCCCATTAGAGAGTGCTACAATCTAGCTTGACCTAGGGCACGTAGCTCAGTTGGATAGAGCATCAGATTCCGGTTCTGAGGGTCGGGGGTTCGAATCCCTTCGTGCTCGTTTACTTCAATACCGTTTTGACTTTGCTGTTCACGATGATGGCAAAGTTTTTATTTGGTTAAGTTCAGCGGTGAGTCCTCTCACCACCGTGATGTGATTTTGGCTGACGAGTTTGAGTGTATGGCGCAACTGCGTAAACCCAGCAAAGCCGAGGTACAAGCTGCCTACAACTGCGAAGTACCCGATATCATCGGCCCTGACCTCAAGGTACTGTTCTGTGGGATTAACGCCAGTATTTATAGCGCCGCAGTTGGGCACCACTTCGCCCGTACCGGCAATCGCCTGTGGAAAACGCAGCATCAGGCTGGGTTTACCGATCGCAGTCTAGATCCCACGGAAGATCGCGCGCTACTCACTGCGGGCTATGGCATGACCAACATCGTCGCTAGGGCGACCGCGCGGGCTGATGAACTGACGCCAGCAGAATTGCTCCAGGGCTATCACGAGTTGACTGCCAAAGTGTCAAAATTTCGACCCCAGTGGCTCGCCATTTTAGGAATTACTGCCTATCGCGTCGCCTTTCAGCAGCGGCGGGCTCAGATCGGTCGACAAACCGAACGGTTAGGTGACACTCAGCTGTGGGTGCTGCCCAATCCCAGCGGACTCAATGCGCACTATCAACTCCCCGATTTAGTCCACGTTTATGGCGAGCTGTTGCAGGCCCTCTCAGAGCCTCAGCCGTGACCGGCGATGGCCTCAAAATCACCGCTATAAATTTGCCCTTGGGCTGCCTTGCGTGTCCTGATGGTCAGGGCAGTGAAGCGCCGCAAGGCAGCCGCGAAATGATTGCCAGAGCTGAAAATGCTGATGCCGATGCTCTGAAATAAGACGACAAATCTGGCCCCCGACTCTTGGGCTCATCGGCGCTGCCAAGACTGATTGGGAGTCCGATCACTAAGAATTGCTATAAGCCTTGAATACCGGGCTTTTTAGTGCTGAACTCAGGATTTTTGCTGGGGAACGTATAAAGCAAATATAAAGACAGACATCGTCAGTGTGTAGTGTCCTTGAACTCGCTGTTCAGAACCCTGTTCCCACGGATAAAGCGCTGAATAGGGGGGGGATACCACTTGCACTGAGCTTCTAAGTTGCGGGCGATCGCCCTTGACAGCGGAGGTTCTCAGTGTAGGTGAGTAGACAGTTTAGACGCCACCGGCACATCAAAAAGACCCAGCTTCTCCAATTGGCGTTTTTGACCCAACCTCGATTGATTCAGAGCGCTGCTATTTTCACTGCTGCCAGGCACAGATCGTTGTCGTCAACCCCTAAATTAAAACCATGCAAACTCGTTGGAACAGCCAACAGGGTTTCACTCTGATTGAGTTACTCGTTGTTACGGTGATTATGGGAGTTTTAGCCGCCCTCGCCTTGCCTGCCTATACTTCGATGATGCAGCGAGCGCGGTACGCCGAAGTTAAGCAAAACATGGGCGTCATGTCACGAGAAGCTCAGTTATATCGGACTGAATTTGGTCAATATCCGCCCGATGTCAACGCGAATACCCAACCGGCAGGTATCGTCAACTGGCCCCAAGATGTGCCCTTTGGCGGCAAATATGATTACGACCACTGGGGAGTCGGCGGCGGCCAGTGCTACGTGCAGATTGGTTTTGTCGGTGCTAGTCAAACGCGGAGTTATCCAATACATACAATTAATGCTCAGCCTGAGAAGTTTGAAGAGTTTGACGACAATTTGGTGATGGGGATTGAAGTCTATGACTGCTCGGCTGGGTCAGGGCCAATTCTGTAATTGAGCGCCGCGCCGCATAAAACCTCACTTTCTAACCCTCGCGCTCGTGATCAAGACTCGATAGAGTGTATTGAGAGCGCGTAGTTGTTGAGGAAGGTTGTTATGAAACGTGCGATCGCGATCGCGAGTGGACTACTTATCGTGCTGGCCAGTCTCGTCTTGAGTGTCAGCCCCGTTTGGGCTAATGAGTATCGTTCTACTGCGCCAGAAGGGGCCACGGTCTACTTAATTACGCCTCAAGCGGGGGATGTGGTGTCGAATCCTTTCACAGTCAAGTTTGGGCTATCTGGCATGGGCGTGGCTCCCGCCGGGGTGGAAAAATCAGGCACGGGGCACCATCACTTGTTGATCGATCTGGCAGAATTGCCTGACTTAGATACGTCACTGCAGGCAACCGACCAGATCAAACACTTTGGCGGCGGCCAAACGGAGACCATCATTAGTCTGCCGCCAGGTGAACATACCCTGCAGTTGTTGCTAGCCAATCATATTCACGTGCCCTACAACCCGCCTGTTGTTTCGGAGCCCGTCACGATTACGGTGAAATGACTGGCGGACATGGGCTAGTTGTACAGAGCATGATTAATTCTGCAACATACTAACGCTGGAGGCGAGGGTGAGGGGTTAGGAAAACGTGACGTGACTTTCTACTCAGAGGACTCGATCAGCCTGATAGCGTGCAAGCGGTCTGGGTTGCGTTTGAGACAGACCGTAAAATTTTCTAGCGCTCTGCTGTTTCTCGCCATAAGCTTTGAACATGGCAGATCTCACGTGGATTGAAGGCCCGACCCGGAGTGGCAAAACCGCTCGACTGCTCGACCAGATTGCCGAAACAGCTGCTACACAAACGGCTGCTCGTCCGGCAGGGGCCGTCTTTTTATTGTTCGCGGCCAATGGTGATAATCGCCTCATCTTGAGTGATCGCCTGGCCGATAGCCTACCGGCGACTCTCCCCATCACGACGACGACGCCAACGGGTTTCATTCAAAACGAGGTGACGCTGTTTTGGCCCTTACTGGTGGAAGCCTTGGGGCTCAGTCCGCAATTTCCGATGCAGTTGCGGCCAGAAAATGAGCAGGAGCTAGCCACTCAACTCTGGCGTGAACAACTGGATCGCGGCACCTTAGAAGTCCCCGGCTGGACTGAGACTCAAACCGTGCGGCGATCGCTGGATTTTTTGCAGTTAGCGGCGACCAGTGGCACCCCCGCCGAAGCACTACCGGAGCTGTTAGTTGAGGCCCTGCCCGGTGGCATGGCCTCGGCTGACGTCTGGGAGGCGATCGCCCGAGCCGTAATTCAATGGCGAGATTGGTGCCTGAGCCAGAGCTTTTTGACCTATAGCATCGCCACGGAACTGTATTGGCGGCATTTGCTGCCCCAGGCGCTGTATCAGACCAAATTCGTTGAGCGCTTTTGTGGCCTGATGGCCGATGATTTTGATGAATATCCGGCGATTTTTGCTGAGCTGTGGCGTCAGGCAGACGCGTGGCAGTTGCCCACCGCCATCACGTGGAATTCCCACGGCAAGATTCGCCTCGGGGTGGGCGCTGATCCGGAGGCGTTAGAGTCGTTGCGGGCGGGAGCGAAAACGGTCGAAGTGCTCACTCCAGTCGCCACCGAGTCCTTGGCGAGCGCTTGGGCTGACCCTATTGTCACTGCTGTTCTCGATCCGTTGGCGGTGCCAGAGCCGATTCCGGCGGTGCAGGTGATTCAATCCACCTCACGGGGAGAGCTACTGCGCAAAACGGCAGAGGCGATCGCGGCAGCCATCCAACAGGAACAAGTCACCTCTGGAGATATTGCCGTGATTGGGCCCGGGTTCGACGCGATCGCCCGCTACACCCTGGCCGAAATTCTGCAGAAACAACATATCCCCGTTGCTTCGCTCAACGATCAGCGGCCTCTGGTTAGCACTCCCCTAGTGCGCGCCATCTTGACTATGGTGCCCTTCATCTATCCTGAGCTGGGACGTTTTTTGACCAAAGACGCCGTCGCCGAAATGTTGGTCGTGCTCAGCCAATCAGCCCAGGGTGACCCGAGCCAGTCGTGGTTTGAGCGGGTGCAAATCGATCCGGTCCGGGCTGAGCTGATTGTCGACCACTGCTTTTATCCTGACCCCCAGCGTCCTGATCTGTTAGCTGTGACTGAGTTTCCCCGGTGGGATCGGCTGGGCTATCGGGCCACCGATGCCTACAATGCGCTACGAGACTGGATTGCCCAGCAGCGGCAGGCACTACAGCAGCGCTTGATTACTAGCCCCGTCAGCTTAATTGATCGCACGATTCAATCTTTCTTGTGGCGGGGCAACTATCTCCCCTATGACCAGCTGGCGGCTCTGCGAGAACTCATGGAAACCGCCCAGCAGTTTTGGCAGGTGCAGGGCCGGCTCCGACAGCAGCAGCGCCTAGAACCCGAGTCGTTATCCCCCCCGCTGTCCCCTGAAGGCCGATTTTTGGCGCTGCTGCTGCAGGGGATTGTGGCGGCCAACCCGTTTCCGGTGAAGCCGTTAGAACATGGGCAGCAGGGCGTGACACTCTCAACGGTGTTTCAATATCGATCGCAGCGCCTACACCATCGCTGGCAATTTTGGCTCGATGCCAGTTCACCGCGCTGGCTCACAGGTACGGATGCTCTGTTCGGCTATCCGATGTTCTTGCAGCAGCGGCACGGCCAACCTTGGCCTGTTGATTTTATTGAACAAAGTCACGAAGCCCGCTTGGAGCGCATCTTACGAGACTTGCTGGGTCGCGCTACTGAACGTGTCATTTTATGCCACAGCGATTTGGCGGTGAACGGTCAAGAACAGCTCGGCCCTCTGCTCACCCTAGTCGATACCGCTGAAGAATTCATCCTGGAATAAGAGCGTATCGTTCGTGATCCCAATTCGCTCCCAATGCCGGAAATCCTGACTTGATAGGCTTTTCAATTCTGACTTCCGACTGCTTCATGCCGCATTCCGCTATATCTTGCCGAACGGGTATTAATAGTCCGTCGCCCCAAGGGAATACAGCATCTGCCGCTCTGAGTCGGTCAGCCCCTGGGAGCCACCGATCTGCATGCCTTCGTAGGGGCGATCGACCCGCAGCTGGCCTTGCTTTTGACCCGTTGCCAGTGACCAGATATTGATGTCACCGTTTTGGCTGGCACAGACGATCGCCTGACCATCCGGACTGATACTGATGTGCCAGTTCGCTTCAGCGTGGGGGGTAAACGTGGCGCGACAGGTATCTGTGTCAAGTTCCCAAAGTTCGACCGTTTGGGTATCACTCATTAAGACCACCGGGCGATGCTGCTCATCTAAAGCGATCTCATGAATATAGAGGTCATGTTTTTGCCAAGTGTCTATGCAAGCGTGATTTGACAGCTGCCAGCAGCGCACGGTGCCGTCGTAGCTGCCGCTATACAAATAGTCGCCATTGGCAGACAGGCAAAGCGTGTGCACCCGGCGGCGATGGCCTGATAGCTTGGCAACGGATTTGCCATCAACGTCCCACCCTTGGATCGTACGATCACGGCTGCCGCTATAGACCCGTTGCCCATCGGGGGTAAACGCTAGGGCCATGACGGGGTCAGTGTGAGTCTGCTGCTGTTGCCAGCAAAACACTCGGTTGGGTAAATCCCAAAGAGCTACAGTCCCTGTCATATCGCCCGCTGCTAGCAAGGTGCCTGCACGATTGAAGGCGAGGGCGGTAATGCTTTTGGGTAAGCGCATGGACCAGTCTAGCCACATCGATTGACGGCAGTCCCAAATGACGATCTGCCCAGCGGCGGTGCCCGCCGCCCAATAATGCCCTGACCGGCTCGTTGCCAGCAGCTCCGTTAGACTGTCGTCCGGTAGTTGTAATCGGGCTTGGGGCAACCACCGCTGTCGCTCCGCTGCATGCTGCCAACATCGGATCGTTTGATCGTCGTGGTAGCTCAACAGCCGGAGCGGGTGAGTGGCTAAGGCCAGTTTTTTGGCGGGGTGGCGAGCGCTGCGCCAGATCCGCAGACACTGACCAGAGTGCGCCTGCCACCGCTGCACAATATAATCACCTCCCGTCATCAACTCGCGGCTGTCGGGGCTAAACACAAGCGATTCGACGGGGGCGCTGGTTGCTGAAATTTGATAAAGCCGCGATCGCGAGTCGACATCCCAAACCGACACGGTATTACTAATGTCACTGGCGGCTAAATACCGGCCATTGGGACTTAAGGTCAACGTCATAAACAAATCGCAGGGCTCTTGCATGACCTTCAATGGACGTTCGGAGGCGAGATCCCAAATTACTAATTGCCCTTCATCGCGGCCAATGACGACGGCTCTTAGGCTATTAGGCGGTGCGCCTGGAAGATAGGCCACGGTTCCCAGTAGGCTGGTCAGGCGGCCTTGAAATCGCTGCCGGGCACTGCCAGTTTCTAACTGCCACTCTACGGCGGCGCAGTCTGCCCCGCAGGTTAAGAGGAATTGGCTGCAGGGACTGATCGCGATCGCGGTCACCGCAGCGCTATGGGCCTCAATACAATGAATCTGTTCTCCCGAAGCGAGTTGCCAAATATAAAGGTTGCCGGCTTCATCACCGCCTACTATGAGCTGTTGATCGGGGCTAAAGGCGAGGGTCGTGAGTGCCTCATCAGCGGTGCTGGCAAACAGCTCTGGGCCATATTCAGACCGGAGATCCCAAAGGCGAACAGTGCCATCCTGACGACCTTCGGCCAGGGTGTAGCCGTCGGCACTAAACGCGATCGCCCGAATCGCTTGGGTCACCGTCAACATGGCCCGTTGCAGACGACCGTCCTGCAGGTTCCACAGCAGCAACCGACCATCTTGATCGCCCACGGCGATTTCGTTCTGGTCGGCATTGATGGCAATGACCGGGCACTGCCCCATCGGTTTGGCCAACAATGTTTGCTGCAAGTCAGCCCCAGCAAACGAAACGCCCTGAAACAGGTCAGACTGCAAATCAGCGTCGCGCAGCTGCAAGGAGTGGAAATCGATATCCACTAAAGAGCGTTGCCAGTGCTGCGCTAAATTAACCAGGTTGCCCGCTCGATAGCCTTCGGAACTGGCTAACTGGGAGGGGGTCTGGCTGGCTTGAAAAGCCTGGGCCAAAAAGCGTTCCTGCTCCGCTGGTCGACTATGGGTCGCTTCTAGCAACGATGACACGGCTCCCAAGAGGGCTTGACGCTGCCATTGGCGAATCATCTCTGGGGCATCCGCCTGCAGTAACGGATAGTGATCGAGCAGTTCCCACTGCTGAGCTTCATCGGCGGTGGCAAAGGCTTGCAAAAAGCGATCTCGCAGATAGGGCAACAACAGTCCTGGCAGCACCAGCTCCCAAACGGCTTCCGCCTCCGGCTCGACCCGCGAGCGACAAATGCCCCGGTCGCACAGCGACTCAACTGCCCCCAACGCCATTGAGGTATTGAGGTATTGACTCACTTGCTGCAGCGATAGCGGCCGTTGGCTCAGCATCATCCAGGTGAGCAGCCGCCATTCGATGTCTGACAACGTCGCTAACCAGGTCTCAACATAGGCCTGGATCAGTTGAGTTTCTTGCTGCAAAGCGTCTAAACAAGCCGTTAATCGATGACCGAAGGAGGCGATGCGGGGCGCGACTTCCGCCAGAATCAGGGCCGGGATGCCGCCATAGTGATGACTGAGTAAGTGCCAATCCGGCTCGGTGGCTTCTAACTCGGGGGGCCAAAAAGCCAGGGTCGAGAGTTCGGTTTGATCTAAGCCCTCTAAACAAAACAACCGACAGCCTGAACCCGTAATCGGCAGGGCCGCACGGGGCAGATCTCGCCCCGCCCAGACGACACAACTGGGATGTTCACGGCTTGCCAAGGTGTCTAAAACATCGCGATAGTCGGCAAAGCGATCATCATAGGTTCCCGCCAGCATATGCGAGTGGTATAGGGCTTCGATGCCGTCTAAGACGATCAAACACTTGCTCTGAGTCAGCGTTTGCGTCAGTAAATCCAACCGCTCCGCTAGGGATGTGGGCAAGTCTGGCGATGCGCCCAACTCTAGCAGCAAATTCCCTAACAGCTCTGAAGGTGTGGCGCGATCGCTTAAGTCACGATAGACAAACTGCTGAAAATGGGGCCGCACTTGCTCAGCCAGCTTGATCGCCAACCAGGTTTTTCCCACTCCCGGAATCCCCGAGAGGCACAACAGCCGACCATGATGATTGACCACCCAGTCAGTTAAATCGGCTAAAGACTGTTGCCGACCGCGAAAATCTGAGATGTCAAGGGGTAAAAAGCTGGCAGCGTCAGGAATCGGTACAGCGTGAAGGGTTGCCTTAGCCGCGCGGCCATTGCCGTTGGATGCGGGATTAGGGGCAGAAGCCGTAGGGAGTTCTTCCCGCGCTTGCTCTGCCCACCGCTCAATGGCCGTGCGGAAATTCGTTTTTTTAACCTGCATACCCAGAGCATCAGACAGCAAGGCCCATAGCGCTGGCCCGACGTCTCGACTCAGATACCCTTCGGTGTAGCCTGCTTGCGCCGCAATTTTTTGATAAGTGTAACGATGCCAAGATCCCTCTAGGACAACTCGATCGATGTCACGCAGTCCATCAACACGAACTGCGCGAACGGCCAAGTCAGCTGTCCGGAATGCCTCATCAAAACCCATTAACCCAGACATTGGTTGCGTGCACCCTGATGATAGTCAGAGTTTACCGTGCCTCACCTGAATTTTCCTGAGTTTTTCTGAGTTTTTAAAATTTCCCCAGAATCCGGTTCCCTGGTGACGAGGTTTAGGGGCCGGAATGGTGTTGATGGGGGCGCGCGATCCGCCGGGGTTGCTGCCGGGGAATGTGCTTTGTGCTCTCAGACGACCTTTAGTCTAATTATGTTCCCGCCCTAGCATCGGATCGCTGATGTCAGACGATTGAGCCGCAATGAACAGAAACTTGAGGGGCTGGCTGGTGATGAAATGACTTGGCTAAAGGTGTCTTCTGCTCATCGCTATGACTCGGTTCCACCTATTACGTTGCGGTCATTGTGGATGAGCTTGCTGGGGCAATTTCCCTAGAGTTGATAAAGGACGTTGTCCCAGCCGCTCTCCGAATCACTTGATTTCTCAGCTTTAGCTTCCTGTAGAGGTTCATCTTGCAGAGACTGAGGGCGACGACGGCGATGGGTCCAGGCGACATTTGGGACCTGTTGGCCAGGCTTCCACGGCTGGTTGGCGACTTGAGACTGGGCTAAGTCAGCAAACAGCGTTTGCGTCTCCACCTCTTTTAACTGACTGAGGGCTGCTGCCCAGCTCAGGTCAGGTAGCTGAAACAAGGTGCGTAGGGTCGTGAGCACCGCTTCGGCTTCTTGGTCTCGACTGATTTGTAAGGGTTGCGCGAGGCGTAGCGGATCTACTTGTACGGCCATAATGGCTTGCCGCACCGCATCGCTGATCTTTTTATGCAGGTCACGTTTGGCAATTTGCCGTTGATACTGCCACCCCCTTTCACTAGAGGCATACAACGTTGGCAGCCGGTTGAGAGCATAGGTGACGACCTCTTCCATCCGCAAATATCTTCGGATTCTGGCCGGAGTATCTTTGAGCTGTTTACCCACTTCCTGAGCTACCAAGCTTTCCATGACATTGATGTAGGTTCGCTGGGCGTGGGGTAGATTCACTTCTTTCATAAGATTTGCTCGCAACGATTCAGGACAGAGGGGTGGGTGATTCCGTGAGACGACTCTAACAACAATCCAAACGGCACCAAGTATTCGAACATCTCTCACGATAAGGAGAGTGTCACTAAACTAGCTTTGATCGCTGACAAAGGCTAGATGCCGCGCTGATGAATTTACCTCGCCTTAATCATAATCAGTGATTTTGTTAAGTGGAGAACTCCTTCACACCCTTAAAAGCTCACAATTGTAGGGGCAATATCTGCTGGGGATAGCGGGTGTTACCGAACCTGTTTTGATTAACGGGGTGACCCCCCAAATAACGGCCAGTTATATTCGATACAGGCTATGGAGTTTCTCCTCAGCGCTCGCCCTAGCCTGTTCTAGACCTTGCCGACAGCCTCATTCAGGGAACACGAAAAGCCCATTCATCTCATCCTGCGCAGGATGACTCTGCTCATGACCAGGGCCAGGCGAAAACCCTCTCGACAACAATAGTTTTTGATGTGTGTGCTCGGCGATCGCGATGATGTGAGGCCTCAGAGATCGTTGTTACGGCATGGTTGCTGGATTGATGACCGCCTGATTGCTACTGTGCGCCATCAATCAGCGACCAAAGCTTTGAAATTAGGGATTTACCGATTCTCAGAAACAAGGGCATAGATCTGGCTCCCCTGCCCCTCGGCTCCCCGGCGTTTCCAAGATGGCATCGGGAGTCCGATTACTGAGAACTGGTACGATGCGTCCGCATCACACCATCAGCTAGGAGGCTGGCAACGAGGTGCTAACAGCCTGGCAGAGCCTAAATGATGACTGTCCTTAGCTCGCGATCAGCCGACACCGATTCATCGGCATGCTGGGGTTCCCTAGCGATCCATGCTTGCCAGTCTTTGCCCCAGCGGTGCAAGGCCATGAGGCATCCCCTTTAGCGGTATGGTTATCTCCGTGGTCTGGTCTATCTAGGACAATTTATATGGCTCGCTCTAGCGCCCTGCGCTACTACATCATCACTCGACTACTGCTGGCCCCGCTGATGATTTGGACCATTACCACGGTCGTCTTTTTACTTTTGCGGGCAACGCCGGGTGATCCGATTGATGCACTACTCGGCCCCCGTGCGCCTGAGGCGGTGAAGGACTCGCTGCGGCAGCAGTTGGGGCTAGATGCCCCGTTAATCGTGCAATATCTGCGATACCTCAAAGACTTGTTCTCGTTTGATTTGGGCACCTCAGTCGCGAGTCAAGGTCAAACCGTCTGGGAAATTATTGGTGACCATTTTCCGGCCACCGTGGAACTGACGCTTTGTGGCATGTTGGTGGCGGCCAGCGTTGGGCTAACGGTCGGGGCGATCGCCGCCTCTAAACCCAACTCGCCGCTCGATGCCGGGGGACGGCTGTTTGGCATCATTACCTATGCCGTGCCGATGTATTGGTTTGGCATGCTCTTGCAATTGTTGTTTGCAGTGCAGTTGCGCTGGTTTCCTATTGGCACGCGATTTCCCCTCACTGGCACCCCACCAGATGGGCCAACTGGCCTCTATCTGGTGGATAGCTTGCTCATGGGGCGACCTGATCTATTTATCACAACTCTGCATCATTTAGCCCTGCCCAGCTTGACATTAGGCATTTTGATCAGTGGTGTGTTTGAGCGCATTGTGCGGGTCAATCTCAAGCAAACGCTGCGGGCCGACTATGTTGAAGCGGCGAGGGCGCGAGGCATCCCGGAATGGCGAATTGTGACGGCCCATGCGCTCAAAAATGCCCTCATTCCAGTGGTGACTGTACTCGGACTGACCTTTGCTTCTCTGTTAGGGGGCGCGGTATTGACTGAGGTGACGTTCTCTTGGCCGGGTTTGGCCAATCGCCTCTATGAAGCGATCGCCCAGCGCGATTATCCCGTTGTGCAGGGTCTGATGGTCTTTTTTGCCATGATTGTGGCGCTGGTCAGCATCGCGATCGATCTGCTCAATGCCTATGTCGATCCCCGGATTCGGTATTAGTGATTTGACCAACTGACCTGTCTGCTGAGGAGACAGTGAGGTCTTGGTGTTGCCAATCATCGAAGAAGCGGCCCTGGTGCAGATATGGAGATTGTTTGTGTGGGCTGGCAGAACGCGAACTGAACTTCTAGAATTGCGGTAACTGAATTCCGTCTCCCCTCACTATGTCTGGTCGCGTTCCTCGTAGAGCCCTAGCACCCTCCCGGCGTTCCGCCTCGGTTACCTCCCGGTTGTTTGGTCAACGACAAATGTGGGTACGGTTAGCGGCGTATCGTCCTTTAGGCGTGCTGGCCAGTATTTGGGTAGGGCTGTTAGCGGTTGTGCTGCTGGCCTATGGGCAACTGCTGCGCACCAATGTGGATGGGGCGGAGAGTAATACCACTGCGGTTGAGGCGTACCCCCACGAGCAGAAGGATGCCTCATCCGCTGCCGCTCCGGACAGGGCTCAGTCTGAAGAATTAGACCCAGTGGCTGAATCAGACCCCGAGGCGATCGCGGCGGTCGAGAATGAGATTTCAATCTGGACGCTGCTTGCGTTAGTCGGCACCTGTGCGAGCGGGTGCTGGCTGCTGTCGGTGGTGCTTAAGTCGCCGCGCCGAGTCCGCCGCAAAACGCCGCCAAAGTCCCAAAAGAGACCTCTAAAACAACCGCTTTTAGGGGCTCGTCAGCCAGGTCAGAGGCCTGCTCATGCCGCTCCAAAAGGGGCCGCAACAGTTCCCCGTTTAGATGCCTACAATCCGGCCCAACCGCTGATGGCTCCACCTCAATCCAGACCGGGGACGTCTGCCCCGCAGGAGCCCGTGCTGCCGCCTCAATCGCCTCTACCTTCAGACGTGACGGTGGTTTCAGAACAATTTCAGCATCGCTTAGACTGGCCTGATACGAGTTTGGTGAATACGGAAGACGTCCGACAACGGCGATCGCTCTCCTCTTTTCTGTAATGGGGGACGTCTCTCAGGTTCGACGAAGAGTGAACGCCCTGTCCTAGATCGGCTTTTGCGTGAACTACCAGGTACCGGCTTCGCAATCCAGCAGTTGATTCAGCGTCTTGAGAGTCGTCTCGTCGCCCTCGATCTGGAGTTTTTGGGTGACCGCGACATTGATCAGCTCCATCCGCAGGCGCATGTAATAGGCGGTCAAGACTTCTTGGGGCGGACTCATCAGGCGAGCTTTGGGCGCGAGGGCGGTGTCAAAGGCTTCTTGCGGCCTGTAGCCCAATTTATCCATCAGGGCGGCGATCACATACTGCTGCTCGGGGCGAGCTGCGTCTAGCCAGCGCTGCATCGGTTGCGCCAGCATGCTCTGTTGCTCAGCCGCAGTCACCTGTCTCTGTAGCCAGTCCTCAGAGGTCGAAATCGGCCAGTCAGAGGTTTCCCCATCGACCTTGGCAAAGGCGTGGGCCTCCGCAAACGAGATCGTCCCATTGTTGTCATAATCGGCAGACTCAACGGCATGGCCGAGGCGATCGCGACCGCTGAGTCCGGCAAAAAAGCTAGAACTGTAGTCGCGATAATCAGCTTCGTTCACCAGGGGCGTGCACCCGACGGACGGTCGACTTTTGACTGTGGCAAAAAAGCCGCAGCGACTTTGTAGCGCTACGGCTTTAGTGGGATCGCCCTGCTCGTAGATTACGTTGGCAAACGAGCCCGCATAGCACTGGGCCATCATGGTGACAAAGGGAATATCGGCAGGCCACTGATCAAGGGTTTGGGCCAGATCTTGCACCGACAGCAACTCTTCTTCCCAAAGAATTAGCGCATTGTTGTCGTCGTTGTCGTCGTTGAGTGCGCCGTGCCCGGTGAAGTACATAAACGCCGGGCAGGTGCTGGCTCCCTTCGGAGTTTGAGGATAGGTCTCTAGCCAGGTTTGTACGTTGGGGGCGGTGGCGGCTCCGGTCAATCCAGTAATGTCGGGCACCTTGAAACGCTCGCGCCCAAACCGGTCGATGTAGCGTACCGTTGCCTGACCGTCATTCCCATTGGCAAAGAACAGGGTTGAGATCGCTGGATCCCAGCCCAGGTGGTCGAGTGTGCGTTGAAAATAGCGGACATTTTTCTCTAGGGCAATCTCGTTGTAGCTGGGCGCTCCCCCGCCCGCGACCACCAAAAACGAAGGAGCCCCTGCCCTTGACGAGACGACAGTGGGACTGTCCGGCTCCAAAACGCTCTCCGAAATGCTAGAGACAGAGGGTGTGGTGAGGGTGGCAACGGCGAACCCAGTCGCGATCGCCCCGCATAAGGCAAACATCCCCCAAGCAGCGGACTGGCGCAGTTTAACCATCTTGACTTCCGTGACTCCGTAGGAATGCTTGGCTCATCGTTGAAAAGAGGTCCCTTCGAGGGGGGATACAGCGAGCCGCCAAGCGATCGATCAACATCCGGTTTGGGTGCTGAGACGATGGGGAAAACTGAGCGAAAAGAGCACTAAAAGGCCGCATTTTGGCCCGCTTATGAGGCTATTTAGCTATCAGTTTAATAAAGATATTTTAGCAACTTCGAGCGGGGCAATCGCCGGTTTTAAGCAGCGCTTTGAGCGATATAATCCTGGCTCACTAGCCATGATTTTCAGACTGAGAGTCGTGGTCAAACGGTCAAAGTTAGCCAGCGATGAGAGGACGACCAAATATCCTCTAATCAGATAATCAGATTTTTTGTACTGAGACATGCAGCGAACTTATACCCTCAGCATTTGGGGCACCGCTCCGATTCTGACTAGCGTTAACAAAAGTGAATAGTTTTAGGAATAAATGCTTACACTAAGAAAGCTGCCGGAGTCAAGATCCAGTTTGCATCACTTTATTACGGCCCAATATGCTAATAAATCTTAAGAAATACTAGAAACCTCACCAGTAGCGAATCAGAGCGCAGGTAAACGTCATAAAATAATTTACGATTCAACATTAATGTACAAAAATTATTCGCACGGCTAGATTTACTTATTGCTCGATAAAGAGTCTGTCGATTAGTTAAGCGTTCGTTGGGAGTAGCAGTCGCTTTGGAAAGTACGAAAGAAAAGATTTTGGTGGTCGACGATGAAGCGAGTATTCGCAGGATTCTAGAAACTCGCTTGTCAATGATTGGCTATGACGTGGTCACTGCTGCCGATG
>JBHJJI010000215.1:0-11202 GCA_050042805.1 Leptolyngbyaceae cyanobacterium | reverse complement strand
CGCTGATCTGTCGTTCCACCCTTATGAGGCCTATGGAGCGACCACAGAACGGTTTTTTGACGACGGCACAGGGCTCTTTTCGGCCACGCTGAAATCGAGCCCAGCCGTCGCTGAACGAGGCGACGAGCCCTTTTCTCCCAGATACGAAGACGTGTCTGCTTTCATTCAGGCAAAATACGGCACCGACCCGTTGCCGTCTTCTCTCTCCTTTGAAAGTAGCCCTCGGCATCTGAAAAAGGATGAGAAAAACATGCATATCGAGGAGTCGCGATCGCGCTGGAATCCTCGCATGGTTGAACACCAGGCCCCCGTTTAACCCCTCAAGTCCTGACATCAGTCTCTAATTGCCCTTGACCTGCTGAGTTTTCTCTAGCGGGGAGAGGACAGTTAGGGACTTCTTTATATGGGCGATCGCTGGAGATCCTGCCCCGAGGAACATCGAGGGGCATCGGGTCAAAAGGGGCATCGCTGAGTCGGGGAATTGCTCATAAGGCACCCCAGCGCGATCGCCAGGCTCACATCGATCCGCTGAAAAAAGCCGACAAATCTGATGCCCGTGGGCTCTTACTTTACCGAAATTGCATCCCAATTCTCATCCCTGAGAATTGGAATAAGCCCTTAAAACTCACCCACAGAAATTGATATAGACAACGCTCAAACCTAAACCGACTAGGCAGTCAGTCACTGTGCCAAACGCTGCAGATACGACTATCATCTGGAGAGATCAAAGGTGATCACAGCTTGGACAAACACGAGTGAATGGTAGGAAACGCGGGCGATCACCCGAGAACTGGCCCCATCATCTCGCTTATTTGCTGGGACCAAACCGGTCGGCCGGAATGGCTGGCAAACGAATCAGTCGGGCCTCTAAAATTACTTGGTGAATCAAATGCTTGCAGACAAAAGGGTTAGTTCCCTACCGAGTTACTCGTTGTCGTGACTTGTCAAATAAATCATTCCTTGCAACCTTTACACTTCATTTACCAACCGGTCACTCGTTGGCAAAATCAAGCGGTATCGCGTTAAGCCCATAGTTCGAACCCAAAAGACAACGGCTGAATTCGGAATGTCTGCAACGGAGAAATCTACTCGCTTTTAAAGTTCTGCTTGAGCAGCGTTGACAAGGGAAACCTAGACATGATTCCAGGCGTAGCAAACTTAAATTTGCTTCGAGCCCTAATCCACAACTTTTTGAGCGTTCTTCGAGATAGCTTTTGAGCATCTAAAGGATTGGATTTAGGTCATTTCTAGCGCTGCATTCACCACAACCATCAGCACAGACATCTCGTTTTGAAGCGTCTTTTCACTGTTCAAGAGCACTTGAATAAAATTTTTTAAGTATCCCAGTTGCCTTGATATTACTGGGGTTCATGCGATATCTCAGGCACATCCAGAATGAATTTATCTTCGCCTGAGATTTTATAGGGTATATTTACTGGCGTCTCTGGTGTACGCTTAGAGGCCAAAAGTGAGTGTGTTCGTTAGCTACTGTAATCAGCTCGGATAGACTCTCTACCATCATGGTTGTGTGTCAGGTAAAGATCGCTTCCCAAGAAAGCTTTGCGGCTTTTTGAGGGTAAGCGGTGTGAGGGTGTGGACTTTGTCTCTTTAATAGAATGTCGCAACTTGTTTGGATTAATTCCATTCTCGATCGCATTGCGAAATTTTTTAGGCGCCTAGCCAGTTTTCGTAAAAGCAAATACTTTTTGGTCGCGGCGATCGCGTTTTTGCTGGTGCAAGTGCTAGCTTGGGCGAACAGTACGCCTCGGTGGGGGTTTGCCCCGGCGTATGCCCAAACGACTAATGTTGAAAACCAGGCAGGGGCGCAGTTCACTGACGCTGCGGGTACCGTTCAGTCGGTGCAGTCAAATCCGACCAGTCTGTCGGCCAGTGGCGCCTCATCGGCGGCTCTGACCATTGTCAAAACCGCTGATCAGGGCGCTGCCGAACCCGGTGGTGTGGTCGTTTACCGATTGCTGGTACGCAATCCATCGACACAAACGGTTGGCCCCATCACCATCGTTGACGAGCTGCCGCTAGGGATGCAGTTCATTGAAGACTCGGTTCGCACGACGCCGCTGCAATTCACTAATGTAACCACCAGTGGGCGGAGCTTCACCCTTGATTTTGGCGGCGCTTCGCTCGCCCCCGGTCAAGAATTGTCAATCGTTTATGCGGCCTTAGTCACACCCGATGCGGTGCGCGGCTCAGGGCGTAACGTGGCTCAGGCGATTACCCCCGGAGCGAGCAGCACTGCAACCTATGAGTTGGTCATTCGACCCGGTATTTTGGCGGACTGTGGCACCTTGGTAGGTCGCGTCTTTGTCGACAAAAACTTTGACGGCGAGCAACAGGCTGGTGAGCCAGGCGTCCCCAACGCCATCGTCTTTTTGGATGATGGCAACCGGATTTTGACTGACCCTGACGGGCTGTTTTCAGTGGCTAACGTTTTGTCGGGCAACCGCGTTGGCACCCTCGATCTGACCAGCATGCCGGGCTACACCCTCGCGCCTAATCTTTACCGACTTGCAGATAACAGCCAGTCTCGACTGGTGCGGTTAGAGCCAGGCGGACTGGCGCGGATGAACTTTGGGGTCACACCCGCATTTGGGGAGGAGCAAGGGTGATGAAAACGCTCATTGCAATGATTGGCTGGCTGATGATCAGCGCGATCGCGACTGATATGTTGGGCGTCGCGAACGCTCAATCGACCGACGATGGCCCAACCGATACCGCAACTCGCCCGAGGCGCAAGGCGGAGCCTAAACCGGCAACGGCTGCTGGATTAGCCGAGGAGACTCCTAACCGCTCGGCGACGTCAACGCCGACGGCAGTTTCGGCCTCGGCCTCCGGGTCAGCGCCCTTGCCGGCGACGAACATCTCACCATTGAACGCGACGGCTTCCCCCGCTCAGGCTGTGACCAGCCAGTTACGACCAGTCACGCTCGCTGATCTCCCTGGCGCCGCAGCGGCAGAAACGGGAACAGCACCGCTGACGGCCCAGTCGAATCCGACCCCCTTGCCCACGATTCCCCCCAATGCTGCAAGTACGGAAGAGGTCGAGCCCGAATTCGCGATCGAGCTAACGGCGCTCACCAGTCCCATTATCCCGGCTAACCAGCGATCAACGGTGCGATTTGAGGGTCGCATCATGGATGCCGCCGGTACCCCCATCCCCCGCGATGTTGTCGTGACGCTGACCTCCGGTGCCGGAGAATTTCAGGGCGCTGACTACGATACAGACAGCGCCGGGTTTCAGGTCTTGGCTCGCCAGGGTCAGTTTGAGGCGGTGTTGCAGTCCACCTTAGAAGCCCAGCAGGTTCGCGCCCGGGCGGCCGCACCGGCCTACGCCGTCCTCGGGGAAGCCGAGCTCACGATCATCGAGCCGCTGCCCGAGTTTGAAACCTTCACTCAGGTTGAGTTTGTTACCAACCTGAGGCCATCCTTGGTTTCCGGCGTCGTCGATCTGCGCCTGGGGCCAGGCGGCACCAATTTTTGGGGCAGCTATGAGGACTTTCTCAACCCCGACAGCATTGGCGACACGGAGTTTGACTTGGGGGCGGCACTCTTTGCCACCGGCACCCTGGGCGACTGGCAGTTTACCGGTGCCCTCAATACCCGCCGCGCGCTGAATGAAACCTGTGACGGTAATCGCCTCTTTCGCGACGACCAATTTTGCGAAAATTCCTACCCGGTTTATGGCGATAGCTCCCAAGTTGATTATCTGACGCCTTCCATCGATAGCTTCTTTGTACGGTTTCAGCGCGACGCGCTGGTGCCTGGCGGTGTAGTTGACTACTTCATGTGGGGGGATTACGAAACCTCAGAGTTTGCGCGATCGTCCCAAGAGTTCACAGCGATCACCCGTCAACTCCACGGCTTTAAGGGCAACTACACGCTGGGCAACCTGCAGTTAACGGCGATGTACGCCAACAATCTGCGACCCTATCAGCGCGACACGATCGCTCCTGATGGCACCAGCGGCTTCTATTTCCTGTCGCGGCGGCTCATCCTCCCCGGTAGTGAAAACGTCTTTATCGAGACCGAAGAAATCAATCGTCCCGGCACGGTCATCGAGCGCCGGGCGTTGAACCGGGTCAGCGACTATGAGATTGACTATGATCGCGGCACGCTGCTGTTCCGTCAGCCCATTTATCGCACGTCGGTTGATCCCCTCGGCAAAACCCTGGTGCGCCGGATTGTCGCCACCTATGAAGTGGATGATACGAGCGGCGACGGCAACCTTTATGCGGGTCGGCTACAGTACAACTTTAAAGCGGGCGAGCCCACCCTCGGCGGCTGGGCTGGCATCACTCTGCTCTCAGAAGATCAGGGCGACCAAGACTTCTCCTTATACGGGGCAGACTTGCAGATTCCCCTCGGTGAAACCGGCTACTTCACGGGGGAATTTGCTCGTTCCTCCTTTGATCGCTTTGGTGAATCTGCCGACGGCAATGCCTATCGGTTAGAAGCTCAAGGCGCGTTGTTTGCGCCCACCGTGCAGGGCCGCGCCTATCTGCGCAGCGCTGACAGCGGCTTCAGCAACACGGCTACCACAAGCTTTCGCCCTGGCCAAACCCGCTGGGGCGCCGGGGTCAACGCTCAGGTAGGGCCAACCACTCGCATCAACGCCCAGTTTGATCAGGAAATCAATCGGGGCCAAGCACCGGAGGTCACCACCGAGGCTGAGGATCTCTTTAATCCGGGACAATTTGCCGAACCCGGTGAGCGCGTAGACAATACCCTCACTACCTATCGAGCGGGGGTCTGGCAAGAAATCGGCACGGTCAACATCGGGCTAGATTACGTCAGCCGCAACCGCCGCGATCGCCTAGACGATGAAACGACCAACTCGCAACAATTTGTGCCCCAGTTGGCGATTCCGATCTCGCCGGATCTCAGCTTCCGCGCTCAGAGTGAAATCAACGTAGGCGACGCTAGCGACACCCTGTACCCCGATCGCACCACCCTGGCTCTGGACTGGGCCGTGCAGCCTGGCGTCACCATGCGCCTATCTCAACAGTTCATTGGGGGCGACGAACTGCGCAACATCACCAGCCTAGACACCCTGGTGGACTATGAACTGGGCGAAAATACCTCGCTGACTAGCCGCTATTCCCTGATTGGCGGCTACGGCGGGCTGATTGGTCAGGCCGCGCTCGGACTCAACCACCGCATTGTGCTCGCTCCCGGTCTGCGGGCCACCGTGGGCGTTGAACACGTGATTGACGATGCCTTTAACGAAACGGGGGCCGGCGAACAGTTTGCGCAGCCCTTTGCGGTCGGGGCCGGAGCCAGCGCCCTCGGCATTATCGGGGGGACTTCCTACTCGGTCGGTTTAGAGTACACGGCGAATCCTGATTTTCAGGCCAGTGCGCGGATTGAGCATCGCAACTCATCGGTGGGCAGCAACACCGTGATCACGGCGGCGGCGGCAGGCAAGATCACGAATTCCCTGACCACACTGTTTCGCTATCAGCAGGCCAACTTTGCTAACCAGCGAATTACCGACAACCTCGGCAACTCGATCGACCTGAAGCTGGGTATGGCCTATCGCAACCCAGTCAGCGACCAGTGGAACGCACTAATGAGCTACGAGTACCGGCGCAACCCATCCACGACGCCCGATACGCTGCTGATTGATAGCGGCATTGGCTCCTCGGATCACACCTTGGCCCTGGAAGCAATCTATGCTCCCAACTGGCAGTGGGAGTTTTACGGCAAATACGCCTTCCGCCTGAGCGATGCCACGCTGGCGGAGGATTTCGGCTTCTCGAACTCGATTCACCTGATGCAGTTCCGCACCGCCTATCAGTTTGCCTACCGCTGGGATATTTTGGGCGAGGTGCGCTATATCACCCAGCCCGAGGCCAGTTTCAACGAAGTTGGCACGTCAATTGAGCTGGGCTATTATTTGACGCCCGATCTGCGGTTCGGGGTGGGCTACAGCTTTGGCAGCGTCGACAATGACGGCTTTGGCGGCGGTTATCGCTCGGCCAGCGGCCCCTATCTGGGCATTCAGCTCAAGGTGAACGAGTTGCTCAATGACTTTGGCCTGCAGCAGCCGGTCAGCCCCGCCCAGCAGGAAGAATCCTACGTCGATACGGCCATCGCTCCAGCGGATGAGGCGACCCCGACGGCGGGCTTAGTTCCCCCCGCGACGCCGATGGACGAGGACGCGGCGGCAGCAGATGACGACCTGACGACGGACGAGTCAGCAACGGACGAGTTGATTGATGATGACGTGACGGCATCCCCCGCTGATGTCACCGATGCACCGAGCGCTGGAGGTATCTGATGAAAACCCTGTGGACCGTTCTCGCTCTGAGCAGCAGCCTGAGCCTGGTGGCACTAGCTGCCCGAGCTCAAGACTCAACCCCAGTCCCAACCCAAGACTCGACGGGCTTTGACATCACGGTCAACAGTGCCGCTGATGGGGCCCCGATCGCCGATGAAGCGCTGACCCTGCGGGAGGCGATCGCGATCGCCAATGGCACCCTGCCCGTCACTGCGCTCTCAGAACTGGAGCAGGCTCAAGTCACCCCAGCCGCCCAGAGCAGCATTGCCTTTGACCTGCCCGCTGACGATACGACTATTTTGCTAACTGACCTGCTGCCGCCGTTGGTGGCCACCGGTTTGACGATCGACGGCACCACCCAGCCGGGCTATGGCGAGACGCTACCCTATTTGCCCGAGATTCCTCGACCGGTGGTGAGTCTAACGCCCGCCCCCGGCAGCGAAGTGTTTCGCGGCCTCACGGTGGCAGGCGATAACATCACCGTGCGCGGACTAAACCTCTATGGCTTTTGGTCAGCCGCCCGGGCCACCTTGACCACTCCCGCCGCCGATATTTTTGTCGCCAATGCGCCGCCACCGGCTGATTCCAGCCCGGATGCCCCCCCGGTGGAAACGTTCGTGCTGGATGATTCCACCCAGGCCACCCAGCAAGCCGTAATTGAGAAAAATTGGTTGGGGTTCCGCCCCGATGAGTCCATCCCCGATCAGCGATCGGCCTTTGGTGTCGTGGTGTTCAACGGTGTTGACGTCCGCGTAGCGGATAACTTCATTCAGCACCACGAGGGCAGCGGCGTGCTCACCGGGTTTCGCGCCGCCGGACTACAGCTCACCGGCAACGCGATCATCGCTAACGGCGTCGCTGGCATGCCCGATGGCGTGCGGTTAGAAGGGGATTTAGAGGGCGCTGCCATCACCAACAATCTAGTCTGCGCCAACGACGGCAGCGGGATCTTCCTCTTCAAGCCGGAGGGCAGTACGGTCATTGAAGGCAATGACGTAATCTTTAATGGTCGGCGCTTTGAGCGGCCTGCCCTGTATGTCATGGGGCGCGGTCATCAGTTGCTCGGCAACACGATTGGCTATCAGCCCGGAGCGGGGGTCGCGGTCGCGGCCTATCCCCTCAGCGATCGCAACCTGATTCGCGACAACCAGTTTACGCAGCTCGACGGCCTCAGCATTGATCTGGCGGCTCGACGTGATACCGTCGTTAATTTTCAACGAGCCGATGGCCCCAATCCACCTCGGAACTCCCACCATCGCCGCACCGATACGGCCAATGGTGCGATCAACGCTCCTGAATTTACGGCCTATGCCTTTACCAACGAGGGCGGTTCTTTAACCCTCACTGGCTCTGCCGACCCCGGCAGCAGCGTTGATCTGTATCGTGTCAAAGATCATACCGGTGTCTACAGCCCCCTCAGCGAACCCCTGATGACGACCACCGCTGATGAGGAAGGCAACTTTGCCTTTCCTTGGGAGGGCGCGACGAGTGATTGGGTCAGCGCGATCGCCTCCGATCCGCTCTATGGAACCTCCGAACCCTCACCGGTGATCAGTGTGGCCGGGGCTGATGGCCAGAAGATGGCCAGATGCCCGCCCCATCGACAACACCCGCCCCCTACGACGCCACCTGCTTTCCCCCAGTGGCCGTTGAGCCACCACCCCCTGAGCCACCGCCTGAGCCGATTCGGCTGCGGGTACCGCGCAACGTGCACTTCGCCCTCGACCAGTCGAACATCAGCCCAGCCAGCGCGGAGATTCTCGACCAAATCGCGGCGGCGATGATCACCTATCCTTCGCTCGTGGTAGAACTGCGCGGTCATACTGATCCTCGCGCCAGCGACGCCTACAACCAGGCCCTCAGCGAACGCCGCGCCTTGGCAGCCCGCGACTATTTGGTGCGTCAAGGTATTGCCTCCGAGCGCATGCGCATCATTCCCTTAGGAGAAAGTCAGCGCCGCACCACCGGCAGCACCCGGTTAGATTACGCCCGCGATCGCCGCGTTGAGTTTGAGTTTTCCGATACTCAAGGTGTCGAAATCATCTTTGAAGCCGTCGAAACCGATCTCCAGATCGAATAATCGATTGAATTCTTGATTGCCCATTGGCGATCGCTGTTTTGAGTCCCTCTTGTTCAGGAAAGAAGCCGTGTTTTCTGCCCGTCGTCCTACATCATCAGTCAAACTGTTTACCCCTGGCCGTCTGGCTAGCACGTTGGGGTTAGCCACCCTGGCCACCCTGATGGGGACTTCAAGTGCGATCGCCCAGACCCGATTACCCACCGTCCCTGACCTTGATTTTCAAACCAGTGCTCCCCTAAGAGGACTCAACATTGGTGACTGGTATACGAACAGTACATCGGCAAGCACTGATCCGGTACACCGTTTTTTCATCGACATCACCCAGGCTGACATCGATGCCGCCGGGGGAAGCGTGGCCATCACCATTGAAGATGGCGAGAGCAATGGTGTACCGGATGAAACCAACGACGCCCTTGCCCCGACTCGATTTCGACTGCTTGACCCGGCGGGCAAGATTATTCACACGGCAGACTTTCCGACGGGCTCACCCAATGGCAGTAACTTCACCTTTGCCGGGATTACTCAACCCGGCACCTATACGGTGACGAGTGAAACGGGGGGCATACCCATTTTGGGTGATAACACGCTTGGCCTCAACAACGACGACAACTCTTTCGATATTGTTATCCCCATCGACAATTTGCTCATTGGCCAGCTTCAGGGCAGCTTTCAGTTCAACGGAGCCGGGGAAACTGATCTTGAACTGTTTTTCTTGGTGGGGCCTGGCACCGACGAACTACAGCTGCGTAACTTTGATTTGGATGATGGATTTGATACGAATGTCGCTGTTTCTTACACCAATCCAGCTGGTGGCGTCACCGCCGGCACCACGAGTGACAATGCTGTTTGGAATGGTGGCACTAATGATCCCAATGTGGGTGCAGATGTCATCAATACAGGTGCCGCCCCCATCGCCAATGCGGGTCGATGGAGCATCAATCTGATCAACTATAACGAAAATAACCAAACGATTCTAGAAGTCAATAGTAATTTGCGGCGGTTGCCAGTACTTGACGTGCCACCGATCCGAGCGGGCAACTTCACGATTACGCAAGACACCACATTGACCACCACCATTTGCACCGAGGTCTGTCACCCCTTTACGGAGACCAACAACTTTTTTACTAACGACATCGTGAATCTCGCCGCTACGGGCACTGACCCCAACGTCATTGCCCAGCTTAGGGATGTCAACGGCAATCCTCTGACCGATAGCGATGGCGATGGCGCGGTGGATACCGGCATTTTGACACCTGGTCAATCGGCCACCTTCTTTTTGTGTGTGACACCCCAACCTGGGGCACCGTCGGTCGATGTCACCACCATTACCGGCACCTCCTTTATGGATACGACCATTCGACAGCAAGCTGTGGCTGATGGTGTACCGGGTGCGACTCTGACCCCCACGACCCAGTCCGTCGTCAAACGAACGCTGATTCCAGCCCCCAGCATTGGCCTCGCCAAAACCAACTCCGCCCTGCGGCCCGTTGCCGGATCTCCCGGCCTGTTTGATGTCGATCTCACCTTTGTCGTCACCAATACCGGCACGACACCCTTGGCCAACGTGCAAATTGCCGAAGACCTGCAAGAGGTCTTTGTCGATAATCCCACCGTCAACGGTGCCCCCAGCGATGGGGCCGATAGCATCGTCAGCGTCACGCTGACCAACCCGATTACCTTTACCGGCTCAGGCACAGCACCCACCTTCAACGGTGCATACAACGGCAATGCCGATATTGGCCTGTTTAGCACTGGCAGCAACTTCAACCCCGGCGACACCGCCACCATCACCATTACCACTCGCTTAGATCTCTCCTCTGATAACAGCGTTGACATCGACAACAGTGCTACCGCGACGGGGTCGCCCCCAGGCGGCGGCACGGTGACGGATGTTTCCCAAGCCGGGGGGGATGTTGCCCCCGACGGCGATGGCGACCCGACGAACAATAATGTGCCGAACCGCATTCGCATTCCTAGCATTGGCGTCTCTAAATCAGTCAGTCCAGCCACCCTGATCGGCGGCACCACCTATGAGTTTGCCTACACGATTACCGTCGTCAACACCGGCACCATCACGTTGGACAACGTCCAACTGACGGAAGATTTGCAGGCCGCTTTGATTACCAACGCCTTCAACCGCGCGGATAGTTTTACCGTGCAAAACGTGGCAGTCAGCTTCCCCGCTGGGGCACCAGTTATTCCGCCGGTGGCAAATCCTGTCTATAACGGGGTATCGGTCACCACCCTGTTTGATGCCACCAGTGCGAATCAATTTGCCCCAGGAGAATCAGCCACAGTCGTTGTGACGGTGCAGGCTGACTTAGGCGCAACGGCAGCCGGGCCATCGGTTAACGGTCTCAACGACGGCATCTTAGAAGCCCAAAACGTCGCTGAAGCCAGCGGCACGCCCCTCGGCGGCGGCGATCCGGTGACGGATGTCTCTCAAGATGGCAACAACGTTGACCCTGACAACGATGGCAACCCCAACAACAACAACACGCCGACCACGTTATTCGTCAATACCGGTCCTAATCTCGTCGTGGTCAAACGCATCAGCAATGTGTTCCGTCAGGGGGTTCCGGTGGCAGTGACTGGGCTGACTCAATTTAACGACCAAGCTGGGTTTATCGATGACAATGCGTTGAACTCAGCTCTCGGGGGCGGCAACGCGCTGCCCGGTGTCTTTGTCTTGCCCGCCGGGTTTGCCCTGCAGCCTGATGACGAGGTGGAATACACCATCTACTTCTGGAACAATGGCGGTAGCGCCGTGAGCCAAGTGCGACTGTGTGATGAGCTGCAGCCGCCCAGTGTGCTCAATACGGCA
>JBHJJI010000214.1:0-10290 GCA_050042805.1 Leptolyngbyaceae cyanobacterium | reverse complement strand
AGCTTGCGATCGTCCAAAACCCTTTGGAACTGGCTGACCGCCGTTCAACAGGGGCAGTGGGCCGAACAGCGGCGCGACGGGGCGATTGTGATTTACCGGCAAGATGCTACTGAGGGGGCGCGGTTTGTGTTTGAGCGCGCTGGGCCCGCCAGCTATAAATGCTCGGATGTCAGTGCCTCGGGCGGCGAGCTCGCCGGCGAAGAGTTAGAGCTGGCCTGTGAGGTCTTTGAGCGGGTTGACCCCGGTGATACGACTTAGAATTCGGAGTGCGGAAGTCGGAGTGCGGAAGTCCGAATCTAAAACTCCGAACTCTGAACTCTCACCTCCCAAACCCCTCGCCCCTAATTTGCCAGTGGAGACCCTCCAGCCATGTCTTTGCAAACTGAATTTGAGTTCCTCTTACCGAAGGGCTACCTCGATGCGGATAATCAGCTTCACCGCAACGGCTTCATGCGGCTATCGCGAGCGGTGGATGAGATTGTCCCGATGGGGGACCCGCGCGTACAGGCCAATCCGGCTTACTCGACCGTGCTGATTTTGTCGCGCGTCGTGACCCGGTTAGGTGAGATTGACACCATCACGCCGACAGTCGTGGAGGGGCTCTTTGCCGAAGATTTGCAGTTTTTGCAGACCTTTTATCGCAAGGTCAATGGCCTGGTGAACTGAGGAGAAGTCGGAAATAGGGAACAGAGGACAGGGAACAGGGAATAGAATTCTTGCCGCTACACCTCGTCACCCGCCCACTCTCAGACCCAACTACCCTGCCACCTAAACCCACGTACGGGCGAGGCAGTCTGTGAATATCCTTTCCCTACAGTCTGAAATGTAATAGCCAGACTGCCTCGCCGCTGCCCTTCTATTCACCCATCCCACATCCACCCTGCTACCCACTCACCCATCTACTCCACGGCATGAGTAACTACCTCGCGATCGCCACCATCACGGCCACCCTTCAGCGGTTATTGCAGGCCAGCATTCAAGCCGATGTCGAGGGAGCGCGCGTGACCACCCTGCGCCCGGAAAATTTAGGCGAAGGCGCGCCGGAGTCGGGGGTAAATGTTTTTCTCTATCACGTGTTGTCGAACCCGGCCTACAGCAATGGGGCCGTGGCGGGACGGCAGCGGCGCGGCGAGGTCACGAAAAAATCGCAGGCGGCGCTCGATCTCTATTACTTATTTAGTTTTTATGGCAACGAGGTCGAGCTGGAACCCCAGCGTCTCTTGGGCAGCGTAGTGCGCACCCTGGAAGACTATGGCGCCCTAACGCCGGACGTGTTGCAAGACACGATTGACAATCGAGCCTATCCGTTTTTGGCGGATTCCGACCTGCCAGAACAGTCGGAGGCGATTCGCGTTGAGCGCCAAGATCTCGAAATGGAAGACCTCTCGAATTTGTGGAGTGGTCTGTTTGAGGCGTCTTACTTACTCTCTGTTGCCTACAAAGTGACCGTGGTGCTGGTGGAAGGGGATGTCCCGGCGCGGCGGGCCCTACCGGTGCGCGATCGCTATCTGGGCGCGATTCCCTCCAGCATTCAGCCGGTGATTGAGCAGGTGCTGTGCAGCGCGGGCCGCTACCGCCCGATTTTGCGCGATAGTTCTTTATTGATTCGCGGCAAACAGCTAGAAGCGGCCAATGCCTATATCAAATTGGGGCCGCAGCTGCTCGAGCCGCAAACCGTGGCTCCCAACCAAGTCGTACTCGATTTAGGGTCGATTCCGGCGGAGCAGTTGCGAGCCGGAGTGCAGGGGCTCCAGATCGTGCATCCGCGAGATGAACCCCGCACTGTGTTTGTCGAGCGTGGCAGCCGCACCCCACCCGCACCCCGGACGACCAGCGCGGCCGATGATCCGGCGGCGGACAGTTCGCTCCAATGGGTGGAGTCGAATGTGGAAGCCTTTGTGTTGCGGCCCACCATTTTAGACGTGGCGATCGCCGATGTGCAGGGCAGTGAGGATGAGCCGCGATCGGCGCTGGTGCGGGTGCAGTTTGACCTGACGGTGAATGCTAACAGCCGGGTCGTCTTGGTGCTGAATGAGCGGGTCACTCAAGCCCCGGCAGAGTATCTCTTTACGGATAGACTGCGGGAACAGAGCAGCTCCGAAATCGAGATTGCCATCGCCGGAGTTCAACCGGGGGAGTATTTGGTGCGAGCTACCATTGATGGTGCTGAGAGCTTGCTGCAGGCTGATTTCGATCCTCAAAGTGCCACCTACGAGCAGTATGTTGGGCCGTTGTTAATCGTGCCCTAGGGCGCGCTGATCCTGTTTGCTGACCTATGTCTGGATGACTGATGGTGGTTTCTTCTTCTGCTTCCTCGACCCCGACGGCCTCGAACACTCGCTCTGCGGTTTGGCACGATGCCAATCGCCGCTATCTGATCGATTGTCTGGCTCAGTTGCGGCAGCGACTCGAAGCTCAAGCCAGTCGTCCGGTCACGCGGCCAGCATCGAATCAGGCTGGCCCCTTTCCCTTGCTCAAGCTGCAGGCGCATCTGCGCGTCACGCAACGGGTGCTGCATTTGGCGATCGCCCAAGGCTCGGCCTTAAAGCGCCTGTGCCAAACCTTGCGTCTTAGCGCCTTTGAAGTGAGCGTGCTGCTGCTCTGTGCCGGGGCAGAACTCGAAGCCACTTGGGGGCCGCTCTGTGCGGCGGCCCAAGCCGATCCGCAACGGACGTTTCCCACCTTTGGGTTGGCCTTGGCCCTGTTTCCCGGTGCCCACTGGAGCGCCCTCACCCCGGATGCACCCCTGCGCCGCTGGCAGTTGATTCGCCTGAATCCCGATCAACCTCTCACCAGTAGCCCCCTGCGGATTGATGAGCGCATCTTGCACTATTTATTGGGGCTCACCTATCTGGATGAAACTCTGGCCAACCGCTTACAGCGGGTAAAACCGGCGACTCATCTGGTGCCCTCGCATACCGCGATCGCTGAGCAAATTGCCACTCTCTGGCAGGGACTTTCCCCCCGCGACGCCTATCCGGCGATGCAGCTTTGCGGCAGCGATCGCGCGGGTAAACAGGCGATCGCGGTTGCCGCCTGTCAGCAGTTGGGGCTCAAGCTCTACAGTTTGCCCGCGTTCCTACTGCCCCAGCAAAATCAAGAGCTGCAGCACTTTGTGCGGCGCTGGAATCGGGAATCGCTACTCTCTCGCAGTGCGCTGTTGATTGATGACGATGGCACCACTCCCGACGGGGCCAGCTATCACGCCGCCATTGCCCATGCTTTGGAAACCCTGTCTGGCCCGTTATTTGTCAGTAATCGCGATCGCCGTCCGCCCAACCACCGGGTCGTGATTACCTTTGATATTGGCTCCCCCACCGCTCAAGAGCAACGGCTCTTGTGGCAAACCAGCCTGGGCGAGACGGCGAATACCCTGAATGGCTACATTGATGCGCTGGTTTCTCAGTTTGACCTGAGTGCCCCCACCGTGCAGGCGATCGGGCACAGCGTTCGGCAATCGCAGCCAGCAAGGGAGAAGGGTCAGTCAGGCCAACCCCCGGGCGATCGCCCGGCACAAGCGCTAGAGCAACAGCTTTGGGCGGCTTGTCGCAGTCAGGCCCGGCCCCGCATGGAAGATCTGGCCCAGCCCATTACCTCCCGCGCTCACTGGCATGACCTCGTGTTGCCCACGGAACAAAAGGAAGTTCTCAAAGAAATTGCGGCCCATGTGCGACAGCGCGCTACGGTTTATGATCGCTGGGGGTTTGGCGGCGACAGTGGCCGAGGCTTGGGCATTAGTGCCCTGTTTGCCGGGGCGAGTGGTACGGGTAAAACGATGGCGGCGGAGGTGCTGGCGTTAGAACTGCAGCTTGACCTCTACCGCATTGACCTCAGTGCCGTGGTCAGCAAATACTTAGGCGAAACGGAAATGAACCTGCTACGGGAGTTTGACGCGGCGGAAATGGGCGGCGCGATTTTGCTGTTCGACGAAGCCGATGCCCTCTTTGGCAAACGCAGCGAAGTCAAAGACTCCCACGATCGCCACGCCAATATCGAAGTCAGCTACCTGCTGCAGCGTATGGAGTCTTACCGGGGGTTGGCCATTCTCACTACGAACCTGAAAGATGCCCTTGACCAGGCGTTCCTGCGCCGCCTGCGGTTCACCGTGCGCTTTCCCTTTCCCGATGCGATCCAACGGGCGGAAATTTGGCGGCGGGTGTTTCCGACCACGGTGCCCACCGAGGGCCTCAAGCCCGACAAGCTAGCGCGGCTGAATGTGGCGGGGGGCAACATTCGTAATATTGCTCTGAATGCCGCCTTTCTTGCTGCCGATGCGGGAGAATCGGTACAGATGAAACACCTGTTAGAAGCCTCTCGCAGCGAATACATCAAGCTCGAAAAACCCCTGATCGATGTCGAAATTAAAGGCTGGATCGCGCCGGTGCCGTGACAGCGAGCGCCGGTCTGACCCTGGATCGACCCAAATTAGACTTTGGTCTCACGTGCCTTCGACTAAAGTCGTAGAGAATCTTAAGAGGGCATACTAGCCCCATCCCCTTAAATGCTCGCCTCTAGACTGCCGGGAACCGAGATCGCCCCCGCCGCCTCCCGCCGACCGCCTCCCGACCGCCCCCAGCCTGCATCGCCTAAGCTGCTCACCACCTGCCTGACCCATACCGGGGTTTCCCCATGAAAACTCAACTGCAACGCCAGCGCTCTGCCACCGCGACCCGCGATCGCGCCGAGCAGAATAATTCCCCTTCGGTGCAGGCCAAATCGGCGGCAGAATCATCAGCCGCGCCTCTCGATATGCAGATGCAGCAGGCAGCTGAGCGGGGACATAGCCTGAGCAACTTTACGATTCAACCGGCGCTGGCGATGGGTGAGCCGGGGGATAAGTACGAGCAAGAAGCCGACGAAATCGCGGGTCAGGCTGTACAGATGAAATCTGAGGCCGGCACTGCCGCTGCCGACCCACCCGCAGAAAACTCGAATCGAGCCAGCACTGCCAACCTCAAAGTGCAAAACCAACTGAATCCGACGGGGGTGCAGCGCCAACCTGATTTGGATATGGGCGGTGACCTGGGTGGCATAACCGACATGGGTGGTGGTGACCTGGGCGGCATGACCGATGCGGTCGGGGGCGGCGACCTAGGTGGCGCTACCGGTGACCTGGGTGGCGGTGACCTCGGCGGCATGGCTGATGCCATGGGCGGTGGTGACATAGCCGATGCGATGGGTGGCGGCGATATGGCTGACGCCATGGGCGGCGACGGGCTGGAAGAAATGGCTGAAGCTGTCGGTGGCAGTGAAATGGGCAAAGTCGTTGGCGATATGGAAGGCGACGGCGATATGGAAGAGATGGCCGAAGGCGACGGTGAGGCGGTAGAGACTGACGCAGTCAACGAAATGCTGGGTGCCTCGGACGTCGATTTAGGCTTTGGTGAAGACGGTATTGAGGGCCAAATCCGTAAGGCGATCTCGACTGGGGGCGAGCCTCTGCCGGATGAAGTTCAGGCCATGTTGCGATCGCGCATCGGCATGGAAAATCCTGAAGACATTCGAGTGCATACCGGTGGACAAGCAAATGAGCTATGTGACGAGTTAGGGGCGCTGGCCTTTACCACCGGCAACCATATTTTCTTTGCCGCCGGGGAATATGATCCCAACAGTTCTGAGGGACAAGAGCTCATCTTCCATGAAGCCGTACACACGATTCAGCAAGGGGCCATTGAAGGCGGCGGCGGTGAAGAAGACGAAGCTATGGAAGAGGCCGGAGTTGACGTCGTCATGAAAGCCGACCCCACCCAAGCCGCACCCAGCACTGTGCCGGTACAAACAGAAGAAACTCAAACCACCGACGAAGAGGAAGAACAGCAAGGGCCATCAGAAAAAGATAGTGAATCCATGGCGACCGACGGGCAGAAAGGAGCTCAAGATTCGGTCGATAATGACGAGGGCGACTCTCCCGGCACCGGCGATGATGAGGTACACACGGATGCTCCGCCATCTGATGCGGTGGGCACTGCCCAGAGTGTGTTTACGCCGGTGCCAGGGGTCGAGCCTGAAACCGTACCGACTCCCGATGCGTTAGGCAATCCTCTCGACCCCATGCAAGAGACGGAATGGGAAACGGGCATGGATGCTGCCAAAGACGAAGCTGGTAGCACGATGGATGATTTAGAGAGTGGGGGCGATGGTTTTCCTGACTTCAATGCTGCACTCGCCCAATCACTCATTTTTGCGGGAGCAGATGCTGGCGACGTCCTCAATCTGCAAATGCGGTCAGAAGCCTCGGAAGCATTAGCTGCGCCTGAGCCGGAGGCCGTTACCACTACCGAAGATTCTAAGGACGAATGGGAAGCGGGAGAAGCCGTCCGCTGGCCGGAGGAAATGAGCAAATCCGACACTGGCAGCCCCGCTGGTGACTGGATTGTGGACAACATGTTTTTGGCTGGCACCAGCGGCAAAGTGGTCGACATTGCCAACTTGATGGCGGGGGATAAATCTTGGTTTGCCCTGAAGCCTAAACATTGGGCTCACATGTTTGGCTATGCTGCCATCACGGTTGAGATTTTTGTCAATATCCTTGAGCTGATCACCGGCATTCTCGACATTATCAGCCTTACCTTATTAGTTTGCATGCTGCTTTGCATGATGCTGCAGGGCATATTTACCCTCATTACCTTCTTACCCTTTGGGGTTGGCGCTTGGGCCTCAGCCCCCGCGGCTTTCTTTGCGGCTGGTTGGGCTAAGATCGCCGCTTGGCTGGTGACTCTCAGCAATATCCTTGCTTACTTCACCCTCATTCGTCTCATTTTGAGAGGCGTCACCATTATTCTATGGTTATTAGATGCGCTGTTAGCTGGGGCGGTATTGGGTTGGGAACATGCCCAGGAGGGCCTCGGTCGCGCCGCTGTTCAAGCGGTTGGAGCAGCAAGCGATATTGTCAGCTTAGTCGCTTTCAGGGTCACGGGTGGGGGCTTTGGTAAGGGGGCAGCGGCCAGTGCGAGCAGTACCGGCGGTTCCACCTTTGGTAAGGGCGCGCTGTCGGTAGCTTCACGCGATGCCAGTGAAACGATTGGTGAAGCGCTTTTGGAAGAAGTCGTGGTGGGCTTAGCCGATGAATTTGCCGGGGCTGGGCTAGAGTACGCCCAGAAAGAAACAGATGCAGCTGTACAAGCCCAAGTGGATGACAGTCAAATCGAGGCGGTGCGTGAGTCTAACGAAACCTTTGACGAGAAATATGAGGAGTATCAGGCTGCCCATGAGGAGTCTAAAGCGGAGCTGCCCGAGATTCCGGAAGAGGATCCCTTAGCCACGGTACAGACTGCGGGTGCTCGGGTCGCTGTTTGTGATGCAGAAGATGAGCAAACCCAGGCTGCGATCGCGGAAACGGAAATGCTGATTCGTGGTAAGCAGCTTTGGGCCGAAGACTTATATGGGGGAGAGGTGCTGATGGCCGAGTACCATGCCCAGCAAGAGCAGTCTCAGATCATGAGCGAGTCTTATCAAGAACGCACTGCAATGGCGTCAGCAGAAATTGCGGATGCCAAACCCATGCTGGAAGAGGCTCAAGGGCACACTGGCGATGGTGCTGATCAGCTCAAGGGCGAACAGGGCAACATCAAAAAGGGTGGCTCGATCGGGAGTGCTGCTGGTCAGGAAGTTCCGGTATCCGAAGGGGCGGTGGCCCAGCAGGGGGCAGACTCAGGTGCGCAAGACGTCTCTCAAGGACCCGGTACAGCCGATGAGGGAGAAGCCGCTGCCGGTAAAGCGATGGGAGAACAAGGGGCGCAAGCAGAGGAATCAGCCAGCATTCAAGCTGACATTGAGGGCCGCCAAAGTGAGCTTGAAGAGACTCAAACCATTAACCAAGAAGAAATTGAGCGGTTAATGGAGCAGCGAGAGGAGTTGTATGCCTATTGGGAGTCTGTGCAAGAAGCCCGTGAAAATGCCTCCTCTGACCGCGATGACGGCCTTGGAGACGGCGAGGACTGGTCCAGTGAAGTGTTCGCCATTATTCAAGGCTTTATGGAAGAGAGTGTGGCGGATAGCGAAGGTGGAGATGAAGAAGAAACGGATGAAGAGGATGTCGACCAGGAAGATGTCCCTGAATCTGAGGAGTTAGAGGACGAAGAAGAGCTGCCGACCCTAGATGAAGCCCTGGCAAACTTCATGGAAGCCTGGCAGGCCATGGCGGAGGAACTTGGAGCTTCAGAAGATGAAGGCCAAGACGAGTTGGCCGAGACAGTTGTTGGATAACGGTTGTAGAGGCAAATGAGTTATGAAGCAAGCAACACTCGAAACGTTACTCAAAGCCGCAGCCGCTCAGATTCAAGCGCAGGTGGCGGCGGGCAACATCTCAACTACCCAACAGCAAGCGATCGCCCATGCCCAAAAAGCGCTGATCCATGCGCAACTCAAGCAGTGGGCTGAAGCCGCTGAGGAATATGACGCCGCGATCGCCCTCAGCAATCCTGACAGTGACAGTATTGAAGACAAAGCGAGTATCGCCCTCAACCAATATGGCAAAGCGATCGTCCTGTTTCACCTACCAGAGCGGCGTGAGGAGACCCGTGAAGCGATCGAAACCTCTCTCAAACTAGCGTTAGAAATTGGCCATACCCTCCTGGCGGCCAAGGGCTATTTCTTTCTCGCTTCCCTCCATCGAGAGGCCGGAGACATTCTCAGCGCCCTCAAGGCCAACAGTCGGGCACTGCGCTATGTCCGCAAAACCGAGCCCTCGACGCTCACTATTTCCATCTTGCGGACGCGCAGCTCCACCTATGTGCTGCTGGGGCAGATGGAGCAGGCACGGGCGGACTTAGATCGGGCCTATGATCTGGCCAAACGACTGGGCGAAATTCACCTAGCCTACGCTATTCAGCTTGATCGCCAAACGCTGAAAACTCTGACCACCGATGAAACCTGGGTCGACAGCGATCGCTTTCTCAAAACCTTGCTGGCCGAAGCGCAAAGCGCGGGCGCGGATACCGTTATTGGCGATATCAACCTGTATCTGGCCCTCGTCGCGGCGGAACAGGAAGACTGGGCCGCTTCACGCGATTACGCGATTACCGCGCGGCAAGAAACCCTCAAAGCATCCGCCATTCATCGGTTTGCTCGATTTTTGGCGAGTTCTCTCACCATGGCCCAGGCCTGTGAGGCTCTAGACGACAAAGTCGCCGCGTTTGACGCATTATTGGTCGCTAAAAAAAGCCTGCACACGGCGGATCAAGAAGCTGCCGAAGAAATGGTCACCCTTTATCTCAATACCCTGCCCGCTCGCTGGGGGAAAGCCGAGTTCGATCGCATTTTCCGCATCCATCAAAACCGGCAACGGGCCAAGCAACACTTTCAGGGTATTCAAATCACCCCAAAGCATCCCTCCACTACGGGTTGATGTCAGGATAGGGCATGCTAGAGAGAAGAACCCCCTTGTCCTGCCCCTAGCGATTAATACCAATTCTGCAAACTGGTTCTCCAGATTGAGGATCCCCCGCTGTCGCCGCCCCCTTAACAAGGGGGCTACACACAAACTGGATTGGGACGCCCCCATGTTTAAGGGGGTTGGGGGGATCATTCAGAGATATTGATGTGTAATCACATCTGAAAGGATTGGTATCAAGCATCCGTAAGCATTGAGGCTGTCTTGTGAAAACGCGTCTGCTGGCCCAACGTAAAACTCGCACCCCGATGGCGGAGCGGGCGGAAGCGGCTGATCAGGCACAGACGACGCGATCACAGCCACTACAGACCAAAGCTAACGGTGACAACGCCCCTAGCCTGCCGTTACAGCTTGAACGTGCCAACACCCTGGGCCATAGTTTGGCGCAATTTACGGTGCAGCCCGCCCTGGTCATGGGTGAGCCAGGCGACAAATACGAGCAAGAAGCCGACGCGATCGCCTCGCAGGCGGTGCAGCGCCAGCCCGAAGAAGACGGCGCTCCGACCCTGCAACGCGAGCCGTCTGAGCTGTCGGATACCGGGGATATGTCGGCAATCGCGACGGCAGCACCCGAGCCCATGACGGAAATGGCGTCCGCTCCGGATGTGGCAGACCCGGCCAGTGAACTGGATACCGCTGAGGATATGTCAGCTGATGGTATGACAGATGCCCTAACCGACACGATGGCTGTCGATACCGATGCGATCGCGGCGGGGGGGGTAGGCGATCTGGCCGATGCTGAAACCGAGGTGCCTGAACCCACTGATTTAGCAGGCGATCTCGATGCGGGCAGTGAAGGTGCAGCCCCCAATTCCATTGAGGGACAAATTCAAGCCGCCATGGCCAGCGGTGGGGAATCGTTGCCGGACGACAGCCAAAGTTGGCTCCGTCGTAGTTTG
>JBHJJI010000213.1:0-21763 GCA_050042805.1 Leptolyngbyaceae cyanobacterium | reverse complement strand
CAAATGGGACAGGAGCTCTGGTTCCTCTCCTTGAGTAAGGAGAGGCTAGGTGAGGTTCTACAGATTGAAAGACGACCGCAGCCGATCTGCACAACCTTTCCTGGATAAGCGATACAGCAACTTGTGTATAACGGATAGCTTCAAAAGGGGGCTCGATCCGATTTGAACGAGGTTTTCAGCCTGTCGAGCCGACGGCAACTGGGCTTTGAAAGTTTTCCCCTGTCAGCCACATAGCGACTTTTTTACAACCGATAGCGGTGAAAGGGAGGAGCGCATAAAGAAGTGGATGTGTCGTCGAATTTCAGAGAATGAGTACAAAATAATGCAAAATTTGCCCACCTCATCCCGTTTATCTGACCGACAGTTGACCCCCAGCCAGATCGATCAGTTTCATCAGCAGGGCTATCTGATTCTGGAGGATGTGCTGTCACCGGAGCAGATCGATCGCATCGTCGATCGCTTTGATCCGCTCTTTGACACCCAGTTTGAAACCGGCATTTATCCGGACGAGTGGTACGGTCGCCCCGGCCTCAGTCAGCCCAACGCCACCCGCCAAATGACCGGACTGTGGCGGTGCGATCGCACCCTGGCCAGCTTTACCCTATCGGCGGCGATCGCCCGCCTCAATGCCACTCTGATGGGGTGGTCTGCCGCCCGCTATGGCTTCGATGCCTGTTGGATTAAGCCTCCCGATGCGCCGCCGGTGGCCTTTCACCGCAACAGCACCTACGTCGCTAGCCTCGACCCTGCCAGCGTCGTCACCTGCTGGATCGCCCTCAGCGACGCCACGACGGCGGCAGGTACGCTGCAAGTCGTCCCCGGCTCCCACCGTTGGGACGGTACAGATCTCATTCGGTTTCTCCATGCGCCCCGTGACGACTATCGCCAGCCCCTTTGGCAGGCGGCGGAGGCGATCGGTGTTGACCCTCCTACCCTCCTGCCCATCGAGTTGTCTCCCGGCAGTGCGATCTGCTTCCACGGCAAGCTCTGGCATGGCTCAGACCGTAACCATACCGCTGCTCAAACCCGTCGCAGTCTGGCTGTGAGCACGATTCATCCCCAAGCCAAATTTCAGCCCCGCAGCGACCAAGGCTTCATTTTTAGCCGCTATCGTCGTCTCGAAACGCTGGCAATGGATGAAAGCTATTTCCCCATTTTGTGGAGTCAAGACGGTTATCGCACCCCGTTTTTGATCGATTATTGTGGGGATGCCTTAGCGGGATAGCCTTGATGACCCCTCGCTGCGCCCCGTGCTGCTGCTTATACTCTCAGCGAAAGCAGATCCCCCCGCTGTCGCTGCCCCCTAAAGCCCTGCGGGCATGGCTGCGCTAGACAAAGGGGACTCTATTCGATTTGAACTTGGACGTCCTCCTTAAAAACGGGGATTGAGGGGGATCTAATCCTCATGCGGGTTCTAAAGCATGACTTATAGGTAAGTCGTCGCCGCGACCCGTGAAGCGATCGCCGTCGCCGCTGCCGTTCCTTTAACCGAGCAATTTATTTGACCTGATGCTATGACTGCAAAAACGCTTCGACTGGCTAGTTTTGACGTCGGCACGGATGACCTGCGATGGTGGGCTCCCGAAATCTTGGAGCGATATCCCGACGGCTTCTACACGATGCACCAGCAGCTGTTTGAAGCGGTCTGTGCCCAGAGCCAGCCCGATGATCTGGGTGGCACAGAGTTGGCAAGCGTTGAATTGATTAAGTTTGAGCCGCGCAAAGGTCATTATCCGAGCGACGCTGACTTAGTCGACCTAGACGGCATTGTCATTTCGGGGACGGCGAGTGGCGCTTACGATCAAGACGAGTGGATTTTGCAACTGCAGGAGGTGATTCGCGATTATCACCAGCGCGCCATCAAAATGTCTGGATTTTCCTTTGCGCCGCAGATTTTAGCGCAGGCCTTGGGGGGCAATGTCGATCGCAATCCGCCTGGCACTGAGTTGTCGGTCGTCACTATTCAGCTCAGCGCAGCTGCTCGCACCTATTTCGGTACTGACCGCACTGCCTATGCCATTCAAGTTCACCATAATGACGGCATTACCCAGCTCCCGCCTGGGGCTGTCTCTTTGGGCACCAGCGGCGTAACGGAATATCTGGGCTGGATGCTCGGCGGGCACATTTTGGCCTTTTCGGGTCACCCCGAATACTCTCGCGACCCCTGGATCTTGGAGCGGATGATGTTGGTCGAACGCCGGGACCATCTGGTCTCGGCGCAACACATTGACTATGGCTTACGGGATTTGTGGCTGCCGACAGACTATGTTTGGCAGACCCAACAGCAATTTCGCTTCTTTTTGGGACAGTTCAGTCTGTAGAGGGCAAGAGACGACGCGATCGGCGGCTCCCGGCCATTTTCTCGCGATGGGATGCCGGCAGCAGCATAGTTTAGGGCGCGTATTCGTCCGCTGGAAAACAGTTTGCCTGGGAAGATATCGCTAGCATGAACGGGCTTGACCAAAACTGATGTCGTTATTAGGGTTGCGATCGCCGTTTGTCATGAAGATCCTCGTCATTCAAAACAGTATTCAAGATCCCGTTGGGGTTTTAGGAGAGCACCTGGTCAGCGAGGGGGCTGAGCTGTTGACTTGGCTACCAGAACATCAAGCCGCCCCGCCGCTAGATGACTTTGCTGGACTGATTATTCTCGGAGGCCATATGAATGCCCACGAGGATGATCAATACCCCCATCTGAAACAAGTGGTCGAGCTGATTCATGAGTTTCATAGTGAGGGCAAACCCATCATGGGGGTGTGTTTGGGGTCTCAGCTGATTGCCCGGGCCTTTGGATCGCAGGTGTATCGCCACAGTCAACCGGAACTCGGTTTTTCACCGTTGAGGCGGGTACCGGCGGTAGCGACAGAGCCTTGGTTACAGGCGTGCCCAGAAGATTTGCACATTATGCAGTGGCACTTTGACACCTTTGATTTGCCGGGGGCAGCCACCTGGCTCATGACCAATGATATTTGCCCGCATCAGGCTTATCGCATCGGCACCAACATCTATGGCTTTCAGTTTCATCTAGAAGTCACGCCCGACATCATTGCCAATTGGCTCGCAGCGAAGAGTGACTGGATTGAGGCTCACTATCCCGAACTTGACCGACAAATCCAAGCTCAGATCACCGCCCATGCGGATGGCGCTGCGGCTTTTGCCCAACGAGTTGCCCACGCTTGGTTAGCTCTGTGTGCCCTGCCCTGCACTAACCCCGCGATCGCGCCTGCTTAAACCAGCAGCCGTCAGCCCATCTGCCTCTGCGCCCTTGACCGACCTCTGCGCTCCTTACCCGGCCCACCATGTACCCAGAACTCCAGCCCCTGGCTCCAGACCTGCAAGCGCTTCAGCACTCCCTGCAAGATCAGGGGGTGAAATATGCGATGGCTAGCTTTGTCGATATTCACGGCATGTGCAAGGGCAAGGTGGTTCCCATGAGCCACTTTGACCGCATGATGCAGGGCTCAGAGTTGTTTACGGGGGCGGCTCTCGATGGCGTGCCCCAAGAAATCAACGATGATGAAGTGGGGACTCTGCCCGACCCCGACAGTGCCACGGTGCTGCCTTGGAATTCCGAGATCGTCTGGTTTGCCAGCGATCTGCACCTGGTGGGTCAACCGTTTGAAGCTTGTTGTCGCACCATCCTAAAAAACGTGCTGAAGCAGGCTGCGGAGATGGGCTTCACGTTCAATCTGGGCATTGAGACGGAGTTCTTTATCTTTAAAGAAACAGAAGCGGGCTTTGGGCCAGTGAGCGATCGCGACACGCTGCCCAAAGCCGCCTACGCCCTGCCCACGGTGTTGGATAATTACAAAATTCTCGACCGCATTGTCAGTGTGATGAATGAGCTGGGGTGGGATGTCTATTCCTTTGATCACGAAGATGCCCAGGGGCAGTTTGAGACCGACTTTACCTATTGCGATGCGCTGAAGATGGCGGATCGGTTGACGTTCTTCCGCTTTATGGTGAAGGAATTGGCGCGGGAAGCGGGATATTTTGCTAGCTTTATGCCCAAGCCCTATGCGAACCAAACCGGCAGTGGGGCTCACTACAACATGTCTTTAGCGGATGTGGAGACGGGCAAAAATCTGTTTGAAGATGCCAACGACCCACAAGGTCTCTCAAAATTGGGCTATCATTTTATTGCCGGGGTGCTGAAACACGCCAAGGCGATCGTCTCGGTGACCTGTCCCACGGTGAACAGCTACAAGCGATTGGTGCGTCAGGGCAGTATGTCGGGCTTTACCTGGGCCCCGGTGTATATCTGCTATGGCAACAATAATCGCACCAACATGCTGCGGATTCCCTTGGGGGGTGGCCGGGTAGAATGTCGAGCCGCCGACATTGCCACTAATCTCTATCTGGGGGCGGCGATGATTTTGGCGGCGGGGTTAGAGGGCATTCGCGAAGGTCTTGATCCGGGGGAGCCCCATACCCAGAATATGTATTTGTGTTCGCTGGACGAGCTGAAAGCGATGGGGATTGAGACCTTGCCCAAAACCTTGGGCGATGCGATCGCCGCCTTTGCCGCTGATCCTCTGAGCAAGACGGTGATGGGGCCGCTGATGTATCAGACCTACGTGGATTTCAAAACCCAGGAATGGGAAGCGTATCACTCCCATGTCTCTGATTGGGAAATCCAACGCTATCTGAAGTTTTTCTAGCGGTGCGATCGCCTGACCTCAGGGAGTTGCTGAAACAAAGCGACAATCTGGCTCCCTGGCCCCTCGGCTCCCCGGCGTTGCCAAGAGGGCATCGGGAGTCCGATCGCTGAGAACGGGTATTAGCCGACTGGAGCCTTCAAGTGCCAGCCCCGTGACTGGGTAAAGGTGCGGATTCCTTCTAACGACAGAGTGGTACCCAATCCCGAATGGCCGCGACCTGACCAGGGGAGGCGAGGGCTCACCCGATCGCAGCAGTTCCAATAGGCGGTACCGCTTTTCACCTGGCTCAAAATTGTCTCGGCCCGCTGACGATCGCGGCTATAGACAGCCGCCGTCAGCCCATAGTCGGTATCGTTCATCAGGGCGATCGCCGCCTCATCGCTGGCCACTTTTTGAATGCCAATCACCGGGCCAAAGGTTTCTGCTCGCATGATGGCCATCTCGGCGGTGACGTCGGTGAGCACCGTGGGCTGAAAATACCAGCCCGGCCCCTCGACACGATGCCCGCCGATTTGCAGCGTCGCGCCTTGGGCGATCGCGTCTTTAACCTGACGCTCTAGCTCCTGTAGGTGCGGTTGCCGACTCAAAGGCCCCAGGTAGGTGTCAGGCTCAGTCGGGTCGCCCATCTTGAAGGCTTGAACAGTGGTGAGAAACGCCGCCAAAAACTCGTCATAAATATCGGCGTGGACGTAAATACGCTCGACCGCACAGCAGCTCTGACCATTGTTGTAGAAAGCGCCATCGGCTAGGGCCGCTGCCGTCGCAGCGACATCCTCAACATCGTTGCAGGCATAGGCGGGGTCTTTACCGCCGAGTTCGAGCTGCATCTTAGCCAGCTGGGCCGCTGCTGCTGCCGCAATCTTTTTGCCCGTGGCGTAGGAGCCCGTAAAGAACACGCCATCTAGCGGTTGGTCGAGCAGCGCCGCGCCGCTGGCCCCCCCGCCAATCACCGGGACAAAGATCTCGGGGGGGACCCCCGCCTGGTGAAACAGGTCAGAGATCGCTTGGCCGGTCAGGGTGGCAAATTCTGACGGTTTATAGAGCACCGCATTCCCCGTCAGCAGGGCCGGAATGAATACATTAGACCCCACAAAATAGGGGTAATTCCAGGCCGAGATATTGGCGACCACGCCCAGGGGCTCCTGGGTAATGACCTCCTTGACGGGGGGACTGCCGGTGGCTGGGTGCGCGGTAACGTCTGCCATCACCGAGGCGACCTGAGCGGTAAAAAAGTCAATGCGCTCTAGGGTCGTGCTAATCTCGGCGGCGGCTTGGGTTACCGGCTTGCCCGTTTCGGCGGTGAGCAAGTCGGCCAGTCGCGACTGTTGCTGCTGCAGGAGATTGCGAAACTGTTGGATGTAGGCGATGCGTTCCGTCAGAGGGCGAGTCGCCCACTGTGGTTGGGCCGTCCGCGCGATTGCTGCTTTCCGTTGCACATCCGCCGCCTGGTCGACGGCAATTTCAGCGATGAGCGCTGCGGTGGCCGGGTTCATGATCGAGAGCATGATACTTAGGCTGCAAAGGCCTCTTGATAAAGGGTATAGAAATCAGCGAGGGTCACTGGTCGAGGGTTGAATTGGTGACAGCCATCTTGCAGCGCCACCCCAACAAGCTGCTCGGTAGTGGCGGTGGACACCCCCAGCGCGGTCAAGGTCTCAGGGATGCCGATCGCGCGGCGGAGGGCCAGTATCCAGTCGAGAAAGTCTTGCCCACTGGTGGCGGTCGGCTGGACGACCCGCGCCAGTCGCAAAAACTGTTCGGGCGCGGCAGTCAAATTAAAGCGCATCGCGGCGGGCAACATGATGGCGTTGGCTAAGCCGTGGTGCGTATCACATACCGTTGAGAGCGCGTGGGCACAGGAATGGGTGACGCCAAGGCCTTTTTGAAAGGCGATCGCCCCCATCATGGAAGCATTCAACATGCCGCCTCGGGCCGCTAGATGGGCCGCTGATTCGACTTCGCTGAGCGTTTCCCCCGCCTGCAACCGCCGAGCAAAGGCGACACAATCGCTCAAATGCGCAGCCACTAGCCGGAGCCCCTCTAGGGCAATGCCATCACAAAGCGGCTGATAACCGTTGGCCAAAAAGGCCTCGACCAGATGAGTGAGGGCATCCATGCCGGTGGCCGCTGTGATTTTAGCGGGCAGCCCGAGCAGCAATTCCGGATCAGCCAAAACGGCTTGGGGCAGCAGCTGGGGCGCAAACATAATCTTTTTAGCGTGCGTGGTGTCATCCGAAATGACGGTGCTGCGGCCCACTTCACTGCCCGTGCCAGCGGTAGTGGGCAGGGCCACAATCGGCGGCACGGGTTGGTCAACCGGTCGGGCCTCGGGACGGCCATCTTCATAGTCAAACAGGTGGCCGGGATGATAGGCCATCAGGGCGATCGCTTTGGCCACATCCATGGGGGCACCCCCGCCCACCGCCACAATGCCATCGGCGGCTTGGTCCTGAAAGGCGGCCAGCCCAGCGGTCACTTGAGACAACCCAGGATTGCCCCCCACCTCGGTATAGGGCACGGTGGGGGCGTTGACCAACTGCACCACCTCGGCAAACCAAGGGAGCTGGGCGATGTCGCGATCGCTGACGATTAAGGGTCGGCGCAGGCCGAGCTGGGCGATGACGTCTGGCAAGCGCTGGCGAGCACCGGCACCAAAGTGAATCGTGGTCGGAAAAGCGTAGGTATAAATCGTACTAGCCGTTGGCATGGGGGCTCATGTCCTCAATCGGAATCTGCTCAGGGGGAGGCAGTTTGGGGTGACCTATCAGGTCGGCAAAGACTGAGCGGCTGTCATCCTCAACGACGCCAGTGGAGGTGCCTGAGCTTACCCTACTGCTTATGCACATCTCGGATGAGATGCCAAAGTCCTGCATATGCCTCCCTCCGCGCCCAATTCTGGGGAAACCCTGGCCGCCAAGTTCCCCAGAATATAGCCCTCTGGGCATTCAAGAAAGGGGGCTTAAAGCCCTCCGGGCATACAAGAAAAGGGGGCCACAAACCTGGAAACGATAGACCAGGGACTGACGTATAAGCCGTCGCAGTGGTTTACCGGAGGTCGCGAGTCATCTGCCTCGGCATCGCCCAATCGCGTCACCTGCCTGCAAATTCATCCTTGTCGTCAGGCTCCCTTTTTTTTGTGGGTTTTGATACATAAATGGGACGTCATGGGGGGCAACCATTCCTGATAGTTCGCCGAGCTGAGAAAAGTCTGTGGGCTGACAGTTTGCTCAGCTGGTTTGCGGTTTGTTACAAAACTCAAGACTGTGCAGGATTGAGGACTTGAAATCGAGGCGATCGCCCCAATTGGTCTCCCTATTGAACAACTTTTCTGCTGAGTTAGTAGCCGCTAATACATCCTGGAAAAGTCAGAAAATGCAGACTCATGGCAACGAAATTCTTTGCGACACTCTGATGTCGAGAAGCTCTGCAGCCACAGCTTGAATTTTTGATCTGTAGCCATTGTTGAGAAAGCCCAAAGGCAAGGCACTAAGTTGGATGAGCCTCTTGAGTTTTCGTTGTTCCCGTAGCATCTGATTCAGTTTGAATCAGTAGTTCTCGGTACATTTGTGGGCGAATGCCGTCTTGAATTTGGCGCATGGAGAGGTTTTTAGGACTGACCCTTCCTGACCTTTTTGTGCTGCTTTTTTGTTACTAGGAGTTGAGTATGGAGCCTGATGCACAAGCATTTCTAGGAACCTTTGTCTCAGAGGTCTACTACTATTGGGCCGCTGTGTTGATGTTGCTGATTCATGTCGGCTTTTTGGCCTATGAGGGAGGTGCCTCTCGGGCTAAAAACGTTCTGGCAACAATGGTTAAAAATCTGCTGACCCTGTCCGTCGTCGGACTATCATTTTTCTTCTTTGGTTGGTGGGTCTACGCGGCCTTTTCCATCTTCCCGCGCTTTGGGCCGATTTTGGGTCCCTGGAGCACGGCCCTGCCAGAAAATCTCGGCACCCTTGATGGTGAGGGTTTGCTGGGTTTTGTGGCGACCACTTACCCTTGGTCATCCGCCATGGGGCCGATCATTGCCGACAACCTGACGGGCGTTTTTTGGTTTGCGTTTGCCCTGTTTGCGATGACGACGGCCTCGATTATGTCGGGCGCGGTGATTGAGCGGATTCGACTGGGCGCTTACTTGATTTTGGCCGCCATCTTAGGCGGGTTCCTGTGGGTAGTTGCGGCCTCTTGGGGCTGGAACTACTGGGGTTGGTTCAACACCATGGGGTATCACGATTTCGGCTGCTCGGCGGTTGTTCATGGCGTCTCCGGTTTCTTTGCCTTAGGCGTTTTGATCAATCTCGGGCCGCGCATTGGCAAGTATGATTCCCGAGGCGCTCCCCGCGACATTCGCCCCCACAACTTGCCGCTGACCATGGTGGGTCTGATGCTCATCTTTGTGGGGTTCTTCGCTTTTCTGGCGGGCTGCGTCATTTTCCTGCCGGGGGCCACGCTAGAGACGACGATCTATGGCACGCCGATGACGCTGGCATCCATTGGGGTCAATACGACTCTGGCGCTTTGCATGGGGATTGTTGGTTCCTATCTGGGCTCTAAGGGCGACCCCTTCTATACCATTTCCGGTGGGCTCGCTGGCATTATCTCGGTCGGCGCTGGCCTTGACCTGTATGCCCCGCCCTTGGTGCTTTTAATCGCCTTTATTGGGGCCTACACGATGCCCTTCGTGGGTAAGTTTGTTGAGCAGAAGGGCATCGATGATGCGGTGGGCGCGTTTGCCGTGCATGGCTACTGCGGTGTCATTGGTTCGATGGCGGTGGGCGTGATGGCCACTGGCTATACCTTGGGCGATTACCCAGCGACCAACTTCATGGCTCAGCTAGTCGGGACGTTCCTCTGCACCATTGTGCTGGGGCTGATTCCTGGCTATGGCTGTAGCTGGGTGTTGAAAAAGCTCAATTTGCTGCGGGTTCCCCCTGAGGAAGAAATTGAAGGGCTTGACCTGGGTGACTTTGGCCTGCAGGGATATCCTGAATATTCCTTAATGGATGAAGAAGTCATGACCAAAGAGTCTCTACCGACCTAGCCGCACTAATCCATCGGACTGACCTTTAAGGAGAAATGAGTTATGTCTACTTGGTTGCTGGGGGCCGCAAGCCCCTTTAAAACCTGGGAAGCGTTTGACGGTGCGATCGACGGCCCGACGGGCGGCGCGATTTACACTTTTGCCGATCGCCCTGCCCTGATCGGCGTCATGGTGGTGGTGGCAGCGCTGATCTTTTTGTATTTCATCTACGCCTCGTTCCACATCAGCAGCGGGCATTCGACGGCCAAGAGCCCGCCGATGTTGGGTCTGTTGCTAGTAGCGGGAGCCGCTTCCGCGATGACCTCGCTGTATGAGGGCGCGATGGAGCGAGAGTCGGGACGGCAGACGGCTCGCCCAGGCCAGTCACAGGTGACTGAGCCCGCCGCTCGCAAGGCACCGTTGGCCTTATTTGGGATGACGGGGCTGATGGGGCTGAGCGGGCGTAAACGCGCTCGGAAAATGCCCCGTCGCTTGCGCGATCGCTAACGGTAGCATCTTCGCGTCTGCACCTTGAATCATCAGCGGGGGCGTATCTACGGGTGCGCCCCCGCTGATGGTTTTTGGCGGCTTTCATCGATATTGCCAAAAGTTTTGGGGCTGGGCGGGAGCGGTGTCTCGCTGCGGCTAGACGGCCACCAGCGGTGAGAGAGCGTCCTCACAGTAATGGGCTAAATGAGCCGAGCGATCGCCCGTCTCAGTCCAGAGAATGGGGAAAAAGGATTCGTCCATCTGGTCATCACCCACGTGCTTGTAACGCCCGTAGATGTAGCCCGCTGGGTGATCGCTGAATTGGGTGGCCGAACTGACAGTGTGAATGCCCAGGCTGCGGCGCGGCTGGGTCGCACTGAGGTTTTTGCCAGACCCGTGCCAGGTCAGCCCGTGGTGAAAGGCACAGCCTCCTGCCGGGATAGTCACGGGGACAATCTCCGGCTCATCCACGCCAGCGGCTTTGGCGGTTTCTATCATGGCCCTGCGGTTGTCTTTTTGCGGCGCGTGAAATTCACCGACGAGAGAAGATATCAGCGGCCAGCGATGGGAGCCGCGAACATACTGCAAGGTGCCAATGTTCAAATTGACGTCATCCAGGGCAATCCAGCAGGTCACCATTTCCGCCGGGGTGAGGTAGTCGATGTAGGCCCCATCTTGATGCAGGGCGATTTCTTTGCCGCCCCCTGGCGGTTTGTACCAGAGGCTGTCTTGACCAATGCGGGCACCGGGCCAACCGGCGAGCTGGGCGCTGAGACGACCGACTTCTGAGGAGAGGGCAACGCTGGCAATAGTGCGATCGCATTTCCACGCATTGCAAATCTCGCGGGTCACGTCTGGCAAGCTCAAGCCGGGACGCCAGTACCACTCATCGGGATAGATGCCCGTCTCAAACTCACCGTGGAATAGAGGCTCGATGCGATCGCGCAGGCGCTGCACCCAAGCCATATCGATGAAGTTTTCTAAAATTAAAAAGCCATCGGTTTGGAATTGCTGAAGCTGGCGATCGTTCAGTTGAAGCGGCTGGTAGGACATACGAGAACTCAACACCTTAACCCGATACATTTGCAAATCTGAGACTATTTATAGTGCCGCCAATCCGTCCCAGCGTTTGTACTGGCCGTTACACAGATGTGCTGGCAAACCAACTGTCCCATCAGCGTCAGAGGTACACTTGGGGGCGCTTTGTGCTCTGAGCTACGACAGCGAGAATCCTGATTCTTAACAATGAGTCATTCGTTACCTTGACTCAAGTGCATGGATTTTTCTACCCTCCAGCCCGGACAGCTGACCATTGGGGCCAGCGATTTTGATGCGCGGCCAATGACCTATGTTGAGAGCGGTCATCGCTTTGGCTACGAACCAGATGTGGCGCGGGCCGTCTGTGCCAAGCTGGAACTCACGCCTGTGTGGCTCAACCTGCCGATGGAGAAGTTTTATGCGAAGTTGCAGGCCAAGCAGTGCGACATTGTTTGGTTCAACCAGGCAATTACCGATGAGCGCCTGACCCATAGCTGCTTCACCCGCCCCTATGGAATTTTTAATGAAGCGGTGATTGTCAGAGCCGATGACCCCATTCACGCCGCCGCCGATTTGCCGGGACGGAAGCTCGGCGGACTGGCCGACAGCACTAACATTGAGCTGGGAGAGCAGTGGGGTGACGTCGAGCTGGTGCCGTTTCCTGGCAGCGATCGCGTTTTGCCGGAAATGCTGGCAGCGCTCAGGGCGGGGGAAATTGACGCGCTGGTAGATGATGAATTGGTGCTGATTACAGCGGCGGCGGCGGATCCTAGCCTGCGGATTGCCTTCACGGTCGAGACCCGCCATCGATTTGCGATCGCCCTCCATCCTGACAGCGCTGACCTCCTCACTACGCTCAATCAGACCCTGGTGCAGCTCGAAGCTGACGGCACCCTGGCTAAATTCTGGAACCTATGGATTCCCTGGCATCCCTTTCCGTTTACGTGAGGCTCTTGTGCTGAGCCGTTCCCCCTTGGTGTCGAGAATTGAGTAATCCCGCTCCCGGTCTGGATGGGTCTGTTCCCTTTCAGCGATCTGTGCTTAAGTAACGTCCCCAGAACAGACAGTTTTCGGTCGGGGTTTGGCACTGCCAAACCCCGACGATCAGGGAAGCTATTTTTGAGTGACTGAACGCCCCGCAACCCTTGAAAAAGCTGGTGATGGAGGCAGGCTGGAAGCCTACCCGACCGGTTGTCTACAGGACTTGAGCCGACCGGAAAGGGCGATCGCCGCCACCATCATGGAAGCCGAAAGCTAAGTAATATGAGGTTCCTGGAAACCCCTACAGGATTAGCAACTTTGGGGGGACAAAGGAATTCACAGGCCCCCAAAAGTTGGGGGGACAAAGGGGGCTAGAGCCCTAGAAACGACCAACCAGAGACTGCTGTATAGGCAGCAGTAGCGAGGAGGTCGGCATGGCAATTCGATATATAGTCCAACCTCAGAGAATTGGCTTAAACAAATGCAGGTTCACCCCGGTTCAACCACACTCGCCCCTGACAGCGACCTGCCGCCGCCATTAGGTCCCATGATTGCCGAGTATCGGATTGCGGCGGCCACCGCGATCGCTTATCCAGTCAAGGCGGGGCAGTACATTCAAATCATTGATATCGAGGGCAGTCAGTGCTCTGATTTTTTGGCTTTCGCGGGCGATCGCCATCAAGAAGAACTCGACAGCACCGTGACGCGGACACTGCTCAGCCAGGCAATGCCTCAGCCCGGCGGCTTGCACAGCCGGTATTTCTCCCAGGCGATGCGGCCCCTCGTGGCGGTGATTCAAGATACTTGCGATCGCCACGACAGCTTTATGCTGGCCTGCACCGCTCAATATTATGAAGATGCGGGCTATCCCGGCCATCCCAGCTGTAGTGAGAACTTTAACCAGGTACTCGCCGATTACGGCATTGCCCCTCGGGCGGGCTGGCCAGCCGTGAATTTTTTCTTCAATACGGCGGCTGAGGCGACTGGGGGCATTACCTCGGCAGAATCTTGGTCGCGTCCCGGTGACTATGTGCTGCTCCAAGCCCAGACCGACTTGCTCTGCGCCAGTTCGGCCTGTCCCGATGACATTGATGCCGCCAATGGTTGGCGACCAACCCCGATTCATGTACGGATCTATGGGGCAGAGGCCGACTTTGCACCCGCGATCGGGCGACGCGCCGCGACCGGTTTGCCCCTGCGGCTGACGCAAGACAGCGCCTTTACGCCCCGCATTCGCACCCTGACTCAAAATTTGGCGGAATACAACGGCTTCTGGGTGCCGATGAGCTATCGATACCAAGGCGACCAAGCCGAATATTGGGCCTTGCGGCAGCGCGTGGCCCTGATGGATCTTTCGGCGCTGCGCAAGTTTGAGGTCAGTGGGCCAGAGGCTCTGGTGCTGCTGCAGTGGACGTTTTCGCGCAATCTCGCCAAGCTGGCGATCGGGCAGTCGGCCTACGGCTGTCTGCTTAATCCCCACGGCGGCATGATTGACGACGGCATCGTGTTTCGGCTGGGCGAAACCCACTACCGCTATGTGGGCAACTGCGACACCGACGGCCTCTGGCTGCAAGACGTGGCGCAGAGAAAGGGGTGGGCAGCTGAGGTGCAGCCCAGCAGTCACCGCTGGCACAATCTTGCCCTGCAAGGCCCCGCTTCGCGCGAGCTGCTGCGATCGCTCGTTGCCATTGACGAGTCATGGGCGATGACCGATCTCAATGAGCTGGCCTATTTCCGCTTTGTGACCGGCCAGATCAATGGCATCCCCGTGCTGATCTCTCGCACGGGCTATACCGGCGAACTCGGCTACGAACTCTTTGTGTCGCCGGAGCGGGGGGCTGACCTGTGGGATCAGCTGATGCAGGCGGGCCAAGCCTACGATCTGCTGCCCTTGGGGATGCAGGCCCTCGCTCGCGCCCGCATAGACGCCGGACTGCTGGCGGCTGGCAGGGAATTCAGCGACTTAATTTCGCCCTATCAGGCGGGCATCGGCTGGAGTGTCGCCCTCAAAAGCAAACCGGATTTCATCGGTCGCGCCGCGTTGGAAAAGCTGCGCGATCGCCCGCCCTTTGTGGCGGTAGGGCTGATGCTAGAGAGTAATGAAGTAGCCGATGGCGGGCAGTGTGTGTATCCTGGGGGCGATCGCTGGCGGGTCGGTCACGTCACCAGCGGCACCTTTTCACCGATCTTGAACCGCAGCATTGCCCTGGCCCAGGTCGTCCCCGAATATGCCGAACCCGGCACGGTGCTAGAGGTAGGCCTGATGGATGGTTTGAAACGCCGGATACCGGCTCAAGTCGGGCCACTGTCGTTATATGACCCAACCAAAAGTCGAGCGAGGGCTTAAATCATGGTAGTTCCTGTCCCGCTATCAGGGGCTCCGCTTGGGATGGATGGTCTTGACTGCACCCTTTGGGACTTTGCCGGAGTCGATGGATTGCAGGCGGCGATCGCCCTCTTTTCCTCCACGGTTTCCTACCTAGCCCCCTTCCAATCCGGTGCGGTAGCCCTCAACCAATCGCCCGCTACGGTGCTCAGACTCTGCGAAAACAACTTTCGCGTGGCGTTGCCAGCCGATGTGGATTTCCTGTCGATGCTGCCCCCGCTGGCATTCAACATTTGGGTCAAACCCTGCCAGACAGCCAATCTGGTTTTGCCGCCCGCTGCAGGACTAGAACGCTTGGCCCAAATTGCCACCACCAAACCGCTCTTTCAGCTCACACCGTTTCCCCTTGACCGCGCCGTCCCCGCTCGCATTGACGGCGTGGCGATTCTTGCCTGGCATCAGCTTTGGCAGGGACAGCCCAGGCTCTTGATCCAAGCAGCCCCCGCTAACATCGATCAGATTCAGGCCGCCTTCGATCGCGGTGCCTGAGGCGCTGTATTCATTCCCGCCCATCCGTCCAAATCGCCACCCCCTACCCTCCACCCTCTACCCACCACTCTCTAGCCGCTACCCGCTATCCCCCACTCACTACCCGCTACCCCCCACCCACTATTCCCCTTACCCCCTATCTCCCCGCATTGCCAAAAGCCCCATCCATGAGCATTTGTCTGCACCCCAACAGCAGTCCCGGTATACCGATTAGCAAAAGACCCGCTCGAAAAGGAGTATAAGGTCTACAACATTTAGAGTTAGATAAGATTGCCCATGCCTTCTCGCATTGCCGTTATTGGTGCGGGTCCCTGTGGCCTGTCGCAGCTTCACGCGTTTGAACAGGCTCGACTGCAAGGGGCTGAGATCCCCGAGCTGGTGTGCTTTGAAAAGCAAGCCGACTGGGGCGGACTGTGGAACTACACCTGGCGCACCGGACTGGATGAACATGGTGAACCCGTTCACGGCAGCATGTACCGTTACCTGTGGTCGAACGGGCCAAAAGAATGCCTCGAATTTGCTGACTACACCTTCGATGAACATTTCGGTCAGCCCATTCCCTCCTTTCCGCCGCGCGAAGTGCTCTACGACTACATTGTGGGCCGGGCGCAAAAGGGAAATCTGGAGCGCTACATTCGGTTCAGCACGCCGGTTCGTTATATCGAGTATGTCGAGGCGAGCGATACTTTCAAAGTGCGGGTCAAAGATCTGCAGGGCGATCGCGAATACACCGAAGTGTTCGATTACGTCATCGTCTGTACCGGTCATTTCTCGGTGCCTAAACTGCCTGTGTTTGACGGCATTGACCAGTTCCCCGGGCGGCTATTGCACAGCCATGACTTCCGCGATGCCCGCGAGTTTGCGGGCAAAGATTTGCTGGTGGTGGGCAGCAGCTATTCCGCTGAAGACATTGCCCTACAAACCTATAAGTACGGGGCCAAATCGGTGACGATCAGTTATCGCACCGCTCCGATGGGCTTCGACTGGCCTGAGGGTATTAAAGAGGTGCCGCTGCTGACTCACCTCAATGGCAAAACCGCCCACTTCAAAGACGGTAGCCAGCAGGCGGTAGACGCGATCGAGCTCTGCGTTGGCTATCAGCAGCACTTCCCGTTCTTAGCAGATAGTTTGCGACTCAAAACCCACAATCGCCTCTATCCCGGCGCCCTTTACAAAGGCATTTTTTGGGAAACCAACCCCAAGCTGATGTACTTGGGCATGCAAGATCAGTTCTACACCTTCAGCATGTTTGATGTGCAGGCCTGGTACGCCCGCGATGTCGTGTTGGGTCGGATTGAGCTGCCGGATGCTGGCGCGATCGCCCACGATATGGCCCTGTGGCAGCAGCGTGAAACCGCCTTGCAGGATGCCTTTGAGCAGATCGATTTCCAAAAAGACTACATCGTCGATTTGGCCAATCAGGTCGACTATGCCCCCTGTGACTGGGAAATGACGGCGGATCTGTTTAAAGCATGGGAGCACGACAAAGAACACAGCATTCTCGGCTATCGCGATAAGTCGTTTGCCTCCCCCTGTACGGGCACGAAAGCGCCCATTCATCACACCCCTTGGCTGGAAGCGATGGATGACTCCATGGTCTGTTTCTTAGACAAGCAGCCCCTTAAAGCCTCTTAAGCCTAGACGCAGCGCGGTTTGCCCATATCCCTCTTGAACTGGAGTTCTATCCCATGTCTACCGTCGGCACGATTGAAAGTATCTGGCGCTATCCGGTCAAAAGTATGAAGGGGGAACAGCTCGATGAGGTCTTTGTCGCCTTTGCGGGTCTGATGGGCGATCGTCTCTACGGCGTGGTCAAAGGCCATGGCAATCCAGGTTTTCCCTGGCACACCGCCCGTGAGCAAGAATCCCTCCTGCGCTATCAGCCCCGCTATAAATATCACAGCGCCACGATCAAGCCCGAACATTTAGAAGCAGCCCAAGGCATGGCCCCGGGCATCAATCCGCTGTATCCCGTCGCCGAGCAGTTTGCCGTCGAAGTGGAAACCCCCGAGGGTGAACGCTATAACCTGGAAGACGGCACGTTTTTAGAACATCTGAAAACGGTGACGAATGATCAGTCCCTCAGCCTGAAGTTCACCCAGCGAAGCCAGTATGACTGTCGGCCCCTGGCGTTGTTTTCGTTGCAGCTCGCCGATATCCTCACGCGAGAACTCGAAACGGCGATTGATAAGCGTCGCTTTCGCGCCAATTTGTATGTGGACTGGAACGAAGATAAACCTTACGAAATTGAACTGGTTGGCAAACGCCTCAAGATCGGCGAAACGTTGGAAATCAACGTGCTTGAACGAGATCCGCGTTGCAAAATGATCACGCTTGATCCCGATACTGCTGCCGCCAATCCTCAAATTATCAAGCATGTCTCCCAGGCGCATGAAGGGTTTGCGGGCGTCTACGGCGCGGTTTTGGTTGAAGGCGTGGTCAAGGCCGGAGATCCCATCCAGCTGCTGGACTGACCAGGGCGGGACGCTGAGGAAAGTTTTGGTCGCTGTACTGACGGGTTAACGCTGGGGCGTCGCGGGGCCGGGGAGCCAGATTTGGGCGTTGCTTAACTCTGGGACGACACGAAATTAAAAGATGCCGTCGGGGTTTGGCCGTGCCAAACCCCCCACAGGAAACGTTTCCATAAATGGGATGTTATTTAACCTGAGTACGGGTTAAGGAAACCTGGCTGAAATATCCCCTCCATGGGAGGGGTGGCCATCGGCCGGGGTGGGTCAACCCCTTGGCAACGAGCCGGAACCCCACCCCTCGCCCCTCCCGAGAGGGGAACATCGGCTCGGCAGCGTAGGCTCTCTCTTAACCCGTGACGTTTCCCTCCTGGGCTAACCCTGTAAGGGTTTTGAATTTTACTCTGGTATCGATGGGGCAAATGTGCTCTTGTTCGATGGCCATCCTGGCCGTCCTGAACCGTTCATCACCTTTGGCCAGGCGGGTTATGGAGGCAGGCTAGGAAGCCTACCCGACCGGTTTTTGGGCCGGCTTGAGCCGACGGGAAACGGCGATGGCGGAGCCACTCCTTCGGAGTATCACTATCGCCGTTAGAGAGGCTAGAAGCATGGCCGCATCAGGTTTACAGGAAACCCCTACAAGTTGCTATATCTCCAAAACCCGCCCCGACAACACCGGTATATTCTTTCTCGGAAATCTCCTAAGCGCAAATCCCGATTGCCTGAGGGCCGTTGGCCACAGGTGCGCCCCATTCCTGATCCACCAAAGCGCCAATACCTCGGCCCTCAAACTAACGTTTCATGACTAAATCGACGATGATTCCACAGCTAGGTATCTGGGGCTACAGAGGCATTAGGTTAGGCCCGATTTACTATCCACATGACAGTGCCGTTAAAGACACACCAGAGTATGCTTTCCCGACGCTGCCATACCCCCATATTTGATAGAGGTTTCCTGTGACTGTAGCGACTTCCAAACCCGAAACCCTGACGAACTTAGAAGCCTATGTGGCGCAGCCGGAGCGGGCCGACTGGGTAAAGCAGGTGCGGGGCAAAATTGACGATCTGGGCATTCAATACATTTACTACCAGTTTGTGTCGGTGACGGGGCGCATCACGGGCAAGGGCGTACCGGCAGCCCACTGGGAAAGTATTGCCGAAAAAGGGATTCAGCTCGTCTACGGAGCCATGGCCAATTTGCTAATCGATCGCTACGGCGACTACATCGGCTATGGGCCAGAAGCCTCAGAACTGGTGGCCATTCCAGACCCCGACACCTTTTGTCAGCTCCCCTGGGATAAGCGAGTTGCCCGGGTCTACTGCACCTGCTTCCGCAACCGCGAAGAACCGGAAGATCCGGGCGCTTATCTGACGGCAGACTGTCGCGGCAATCTGCGTCGCATCCACGCGCAGTTTCAGGCCGAACACGATGGACTGCACCTTCGCCACGGCACCGAACCGGAGATGATGTGGCTGAAAAAAGGCCCCGATGGGAAACCGGATGGTGGCGCGACCAAACCCTATTGCTATCACATCGATCAGTTTGAGCAGCTGCGGCCAGTGGTGCTAAAGGTGATTGAATATTGCAATGCCATGGGGCTCGATATGATCCAGGGTGATCATGAGGATGCGCCGGGTCAGCTAGAGCTGAACTTCATGTATGACGACGCGCTGCGCACCAGCGATCGCCTCACCACCTATCGGCAAATTTGCTCTCAGGTCGCCCGCGAATTTGGGCTGATTGCCTGCTTCATGTCAAAGCCATTTATGGGGCTCTCGGCAAACGGCTGCCACCACAATCTTTCGCTATGGCGGGGTGGTGACGAGCAGGTCAATGAATTGGGGCTAGATTCGCTGCCGGGGATGGCGGCTAATTTTAGCTATCGCAAAGGGGGCGAAAATACATTTTTACCTGACCCCACCCTGAGCAAAAAGAAGCCGGGGCCGATCGGCTTGCAGGCGATCGGCGGCGTTATTGAACATTTGGGGGCGCTGACGGCGATCGGCTGCTCAACCGTCAATTCCTACCGCCGTCTATGGGATACGGGGCTGTGGGCACCGGTCTATGCCGACTGGGGGTTCCAAAACCGCACCTGTGGCCTGCGCGTCTCCGCACCCGGACGCTTTGAATATCGGGCGGTGGATTCGATGGTGAACCCTTACTTGATGGCGGCGGCGATTCTCAAGGCCTTTGACGATGGCATCAAGCGCAACCTCGATCCGGGGGAACCGGAGGAGCGGAACCTATACGAGGCGATGGAAGCCGGTAAGCAAGTGAAGAAGTTGCCGATGTCCTTGGGGGATGCGCTGCAGCGCTTAGAGGAGGATGAGGTGATTAAGTCGGCGCTGCCCGGCGAGATGTATCGGGTCTACACCTGGTACAAGCGCGACGAGTGGGAAAAGTTTTTGGCTACCGTGACAGATTGGGATGCGGATATGTACATGGAGTGTTTGCCTTAAGCCACCGCTGCTTAACTGGGCGATGAGTTTATCAAGAGGCTGGCCTGCCGCTTAAAGTTTGTGGCTCGGGCCAGTCTCTGTCAGCTCTAGCAAGTCGCAGTTTGATCCGGTTATCCCTAATGCCTGAAATCACCATCAGATCAGCTGTTTAACTCCGACCTCCGGCTTCTGCATTCCAACTTCCGACTTCTTCTTTTGATGCCTGAGAGGGGTTTGGTTTGGCAACCTGGAGGCTGTTTTAAAGGGGGCATTTCCTGTGATGGAGGCGACCTGAGCCCACACTTTAGAAAGGGCTCACAGGTCTATGCCACTCAGGCAGCTTGCAAGGAGGTGAGGTCGCCAAACCCAAGCCAGAAATCCTTCAGAGGGTTGTTCACAACCGATCGCAGAGGGTTGGCACTATCAAACCCCTACCGAAACTTGTCTGTCCTGAGGATGTGATTTGAGCGGAGGTTCCTGAAAGCCCTCTCCTCTCGTTTAAGAGCCCCATTCCCTAATGTTTTCTTCAGTTCCTGAGCGGGGTTGGGTTTACCGTTGCTGACTCAATGCTGGTATCTTACTTAGCGGGATGACTGAACAGATATTTACGTAAAACAAGCCTTAAGAGGAGAGAATTGAAGTATGGCTAATAGACAAGCTCGTAATCGCACTGTGAATTCTGCTGGTGGATTTATGCGAGACTTCCAAGCATTTTTGATGCGGGGAAACGTCGTTGATTTGGCCGTTGCTGTCATCATTGGCGGTGCCTTTGGGGCAGTCATCAATTCCTTTATTGCCGATCTGGTAACGCCGATTATTCTCAATCCTGCCTTACAAGCCGCGGGCGTTGATGATATTGCTGACCTGACTGCGAATGGGATTCAGTACGGGTTATTTCTGGCAGCAGTGCTCAACTTCATCGTCATTGCCTTCGTTATTTTTCTAATGGTGCGAGCGTTTGAAAAAGCCAAGCGGAAGGATGAGGTCGAGGCGGCGGCTGAGCCCACCATTGAAGAAAAGTTGAACGACACACTCACTCAACTAACTGAAGTGATCAGCCAAAAGCTGTAGCGATGTGGGTTTGTGCAGGAGGACATCGGTCTTGCGGTTAGAGTGCTCACAACTATCAATGCTTTCATCCCCCTGGCAGTCGCAAGGGGGATTTTTTGTGGATTTTGGCCAACTTGTGATCCATCCCATGCTGACTCAGGTTAGTTGACAGTGGCGCTCAGAATTCTCAGGGAGGGATTAAGTCAGGCTTATTTTGGGGTCAGGAGAGGTTCAGGAAAGAGCCGCACTATAGAACTCAAGCTGATGAAACAACTAAACCCCCCTTTAAGGAGTTCACACATCATGAAACGCATTGCCCTCGCCCTCACTGCTTTGACCGCCGTTACCCTCGCCATTGCGCCCGCTAGCTATGCCGCTCCGGATTTTGATGAGTTACGCCAAGAGAACCTTGATAAGGATGCGGTCAATTTTGATGAACTGCGTCGCGAGAACTTAGATAAAGACGCCGTCACTGAGATTCAAGTCTAGACGATGCGCTTTGACGACTTGCGCCGCGAGAATCTGGATAAGGATGCGGTTGATTTTGACGAACTGCGTCGTGAGAATCTCGACAAAGATGCGGTGGTAGAGATTTACGTCAAAGGCGTTGACTTCGACGAGCTGCGTCGTGAAAATCTCGACAAAGATGCGGTCAACTTCGATGAGCTGCGACGAGAGAGCCTGGACAAAGAAGCAGAGGTAGACATACAGGAGAAAGGCGATGACTTCGATGAGTTACGCA
>JBHJJI010000212.1:0-13390 GCA_050042805.1 Leptolyngbyaceae cyanobacterium | reverse complement strand
CTTTCTTTTCACCAGCCCTAAGCTTTCGGCAATGACTTTGAACGTTTTGGTTAGTAAAATATGATATCTGGATGAATAATAAAGAATGTCTTCTAGGGTTAGGCTAAATGCCGAGGGTGAGCTGTATGTGTCAGACTCAAGGTGTTTTGCCATTCCCACATATCGGCAATTTCTTGTTTCAGAGTTGTCGATAGAAAACTCTGAAACAAGCTCTAGTTTCTCTGCTTTCGTTTGTTCTACTAACTCATCGATATTAGTGATTCTGATGAAATTCATCCATACGTTTTCTCGTAGCCGATCAATCAGCTTTCTAGCGGATTTTATGTTGTTGTTTTTGACATCTTTGATGTAAGAAATTAATTTGTAAGGCATTGTTCTGTCCACTTTGGTTGACTTGTAAATTCAATTATGGCGACGAATTTCTGCTGCTTGTCTCGATAGAAGAAATTGAATCATGCCTTGCGAAAGCAGACTGGTAATCGCTTGAAAAGCATTAAGGAATTATGACTATTGCTCACCTCAGCTTTAACTTTTGGGAGATTTGCATCTCTGTTTTACTGGGGCATTCGCTGATTGTGCAATTGAGCTTGTCCTATTGATTAATGATTATGTCAGTTGCTCTCAGCATTTTTACTGATGTTGTTGCCGGATTTGCCAAAACTTATTTGGAAGCGATGTTTTGATAAAGCTTGTGTGAATTTGCGGTGCAGTCTACCGGTATGGTGCTGGTGCTGGCTGGTGCGATGGGCTCGAAAAAAGATTTGCCTTTCCAGGTTGGTTGCAATACGAGGAAGTCGTGATGGGCTGATTCGTCAATTAATTAGAGGGCGGTCATGCGGTGTCGGTAACTCATCTATCTGATTAGAAGAGTATTTTGCTCTTTGGCCGGCGGACAGTGAGGGGTGGGCTGGGGTTGGCATGTCAATGGCCGCTAAAGCATGGGAAGGATTACGCAACTAGAGTAGGGGACGGCAAGGCTCGTAGCTGGGTTCCGCCCCAACGCGGGTCAGCTGATTGTTGTTGTTGTTGTCCTGCGTTTCGAAGCCGGCTCACTGTGACGAAAACGTGATGAAGCATTAGGGCTGGACTATCAACGACAGCGATCGCGACGGCAATTCTGCAACCGTGATATTGCTTGGGGCAAGCCGCTCAGCTTTGTTTAATAGCGGATGTTTCCAGAGCGAATCGCTAAGTTCTACTTCAAGGTAGGTTTCCCGTATTCAGCAATCTCCGCTGAGACCGTAAAATAAAGAGGCTTAGCGTTGGGTGTTGTGAGCAGTCGCGGGGTCTGTCGGTGGTTCAAAAACTACTTTCTGAACGTCCTATCTTGGTTGGAGGTCTCGGATTGGCCGCTAGCCTGAGCCTATTGGGGGGACTGTACGACGGATTGACCGATAGCTCTACTCTGATCAGTCTGATTGCTGCTGGGGCCGGGGTGTGGTGGTGGCGACGGCAGCGCCCTACTAATCAACTGGCTGATCCCAAGCCCGCAGCCCCCGTCGATCGCACCGCCGTCGAGGCCGCGATCGCAGGACTCACCCCATCCCTAGAAGCGCTGCAGCAAGAACTTTCGTCCTTTGACTGGCCCGATCGCGATGCCATCATCGCCGAATTTGAACAACAACGGCAGTCTCTAAAGGCCGCGCTCGATCGCTCCGTGCTGCAGGTGGCGATCGTCGGCGCGGCGCGCTCGGGTAAGTCAGCACTGATGGATCATTTGGGTCAACTATCCGCGTCCGTCCAGCCGACATCACTAAACCTGACGGAAGTTGCACTCACAGCGGCGACGCCTCATCCTGAGGTCGTGGCTGATCTGCTGCAGCACCAAGACGCCACGATTTATCTCATTACCGAAGACCTGACCGAGTCGGCCTTGGCCGATCTGCAAACGCTGACGGTAGCAGGGCAGCGGGTGATGCTGAGCCTCAACAAGCAAGACAACTATTTACCCGCCGATCGCGAGGCCGTATTTACTCAGGTGCAACAGCGGTTAGAGCCATTGTCACCGCCGCTCACCAGCTGCGCGATTGCCACTGCCCCTAAGCCCATTAAGGTGAGAACCTATGATGACGCTGGGCAGGCGATGGAGCGGGTTGAGACGCCAGAACCTGAGGTCGATTCAGTGGTGACTTTGGTACAGCAATGGCTCACCGAGGAAACGCCTCATTTGGTGGCACAGACGGTAATGCGACAGGTACAGCAGCTCCAGCGTGACCTGCAAGCTCAATTCAATCAGGTGCGCCGTCAGCAAGCGCAGCCGCTGGTTGATCAACTGCAGTGGGCAGCGGCTGCGACGGCCTTTGCGAGTCCGCTTCCTTCTCTTGATTTGTTGGCCGCGATCGCCATCAATGGTCAGCTCGTGATGGATTTGAGCCGTGTCTACCAGCAGCCCTTAGCGCTGGATCAGGCTAAAACTATTGCCTCGGAGCTGGCTAGCGTGGTGGTCAAACTGGGTATTGTCGAAGCCTCTACTCAACTGCTGACGGGAGCGCTCAAGAGCCATGCCGCGACCTTTGCTGTCGGCGGCAGCGTGCAAGCTTTTAGCGCGGCCTACCTGACTCGGCTCTCGGGAGAGAGTCTCATGGCCTATTTTGAAGAACGGGCGCTGTCGGGACAGGCTGAAACGGCGTTGTCGGCGACGGCGATTGGACAAAAGCTGCAAGCACTGCTGCCCACCACCCAACGCAGCGAATTTCTGCAAAATCTGATTGCCCAAGGGCTGCAAAAACTGTCGCCGCTGACCCAAGCTCTCAGCCCCAGCGCTGCGCCGACGGTGGAGCTGTCAGCCAGTGGCGTGACGACGGTGGTGGTGCCCGCTGAGCCGATCGCCCCTGGAGAGCCCGCCTAAGTAGACCCGCGTCAGAGCATCCGCATCACTGCATCCCCTTTGAGAGCTTTTTGGAACTGTGTCACCCCCCGCCCATCCTCGGTTTAAGCGCGTGCGACAGGTCTTGCGACAGACCGTGCAGCGCTATCAGCCGACCCTGCGGCAAACACCGTCTGGTGCAACTCAGCAGGGTCAAAAGGCAGCGGTGCAGGCGGGAGTCGATGCCCTGAGCGCCTTGGAAACGCGCCTAGCCCAACCGGTGCTGCGGATTGCCGTGTTTGGGCTGGTCAGTCGGGGCAAATCGGCGGTGATCAACGCCCTCATGGGAGAGGCGATTTTGCCTACTGGCCCGCTGCATGGAGTGACTCGCTGGCCTCGCTCGGTGTACTGGCAGCCCCCCATTGAGGCGGTGCATGATGTGGACGAACTGCCCCAAATCGAACTGATTGATACCCCTGGTCTGGATGAAGTCGCGGGGGAAGCGCGCGGCGCGATGGCCCAAGAGGTGGCGCAGCAGGCGGATCTGATTTTGTTTGTGGTGGCGGGCGATATCACCCGTACTGAATATGAAGCATTGGTCACGCTGCAGGCGGCGCGCAAGCCGCTGCTGTTGGTATTCAACAAAATTGATCTCTACCCCGATACCGATCAGCAGTCGTTTTTTGAGGCGCTGACCCAGCTCTGGCGATCGTCCGCCAGCCGCACCCCCAATGCGGCCTTGGCCGTGGACGACGTGGTGATGGTCGCGGCTGAACCCGCCCCGCTGCAGGTGCGCGTCGAATGGCCGGATGGCAAGGTCACCCACGAATGGGAAAAACTGCCTGCCCAAATTGATCGCCTCAAACAAGCGCTGCTCACTATTGCCCGCCAGGACGGCACGGCACTGATTGCCTTGAATGCGCTGCGAGAGGCCGACAGCTTAGAAACGGACATGGCCCGGCGGGCGATCGCCCTACACCACGAAGAAGCGGAAGCCCTGATCTGGAAATATGCCAAATATAAAGCCCTGGCTGTAGCGTTGAACCCGATCGCGGTGTTTGATTTAGCGGGTGGTTTTATCACTGACTTGGTGATGATTCGCGCTCTGGCGAAGCTCTATGGTCTACCGATTACCCAGCACGAAGCCCGGCAGCTCTGGCAGGCGATCGCTAAAAGTTCAGGCACGCTCTTGCTTAGTGAAATCGGCACGGGACTCTTGCTGGGTACGGGTAAAGGGGCCGCTGCTTTGTGGAGTCTGTTTGACAGTGCTGGTGGTTTTTCGGCCCTGCTCAGTGTGATGGCGGCGCAGGCGGGGGCTTCGGGCTATGGCACCTATGCGGTGGGCAAAGCGGCCCAGATCTATTTAGAACAGGGCTGCACCTGGGGGCCGAACGGTGTGAAAGCGGTGATGCAAGACGTGCTCAGCCAAATTGATTCCGAGTCTACGGTGTCGCGGCTGCGGCGAGAACTGGAAGCGCAACTGCTGGCCAGCAGTGCCAAATAGCCGACTGGACGATAGCCGCGGGCACCCAACCCGGTTGATAGGATTGAGTACAATGGGACTACTTTCTGCCTTGACTTGGAGGCGCGTATGGTCAATCAGCTTTCCTTGCAGGAAGAAGACGTCGTTTTTCCAGATGCTGATCAACTCGTCACCGAGGATGATACGCCGGTGGACAGTTTTGCTTCGGAAAAACAGCAGCGCCTGTTGATCTCCAGTTTTTTTAGTAGCTTGAAAGACCGGCTCCCCTTTATTGCAGCGGCGAATGTCGGCATTTATTACACCGACCAGCAACCGGCGATCGTGCCCGATGTGTTTGTCAGTTTTGGGGTTCAGGTGCCCAAAAATTGGTGGGACAAGCAAAATCGCTGCTACCTGGTGTGGAAGTTTGGTAAGCCGCCAGAGATTGCGATCGAGGTGGTTTCTAACAAAGTTGGCAATGAACTCGCGAACAAGCTCGCGATTTATGAACGGATGCGGGTGAGTTATTACGCCGTCTACGATCCGCGTCAGCAACTCAGCCCCTCCCCTCTCCGACTTTTTGAACTCCGGGGAACGCAGTATAGCGAAATGGCTCAACCCTGGATGGCGCAAGTCGATTTAGGTCTGACTCTATGGGAGGGCGATTTTGAAGGTAGCCAAAATACCTGGTTACGCTGGCAAGATGCCCAGGGCAATCTCTTGCTGACCGGCGATGAACAGGCCGAACAAGCCCGTGAACAGGTCGAACAAGTCCGTGAACAGGCCGAGCAAGCCGACCAAGCAAGAGTCCAGGTTGAACAAGCCCGAGAACGGGCCGCTCGCCTAGCGGCCTATTTGCGATCGCAGGGCATTGACCCCGACCAACTGCCAGAGTAACGTCTTTGTTATGAATTATCGATTTTTACCGATTCGCGCCTGGGTATTGACGCTGCTGGTCACAGCGATCCTATTGGTCACCGGTGTTGGGGCTCCAGCCGCCGCATCTGGAGCCGCAGCGATCGCGGGCGAGATGACCGTTTATCGAGACCCGAGCTGTGGCTGTTGTGGCAAGTGGGTTAAGCACATGGAAGCGGCCGGGTTCACCGTTCGCGATGAGGTGACGGACGCCATGATGGCAAACACAGCCCAGTCCGGTGTGCCTGAAGAGTTGTCGTCTTGCCACACCGCTATTGCCAACGGCTACCTGATTGAAGGACACGTTCCAGCCGACGATGTGCAGCGGCTGCTGACCACCCAACCGAACGTGGCAGGCTTAACGGCACCGGGCATGCCCATGGGCTCCCCCGGTATGGAATCAGCGGCAGGTGTCGAGCCTTATACCGTCTTTTCTTTCACGGATGATGGGGCGATCGCGGCTTTCGCCAACCATGATTAGCCACGGCTGAACCAGCTGATGCTCTGTCAATATTGAAAATTTGAGAAGACATTGCTCCCTAGCCTAAAACCAGGAGACTCTCTAGCCAAGATCGCGGCCTGAGTCGGCTCGAAATTCCGGGCAGTGCCTTTGGCAATAGTGGAATGTGCGCAATCCGCGATCTCGCTCAAAGCGGTAGTTTCGCAATCCGATTGCTCCATTCTTCAGCAGTAGAAACTTCCCAAATTGTGAGCAACTCTGTGATCACCAGCGCTAGAGACAACTTGCGGGAAACGATGATGACACCAGCGCTTTGATGGTGGCTGATAAATTGCCCAAACTCTACCGGCATCGTTCTGCGATCGTGGCTGACTAAAATGCGACGATGACGCGCGGCGATGGCTAACACCTCAGCATCAGCAACTCCCTCCAAGTTCGCTGCACTTGCCGTTTGGAAATCAACTTGAGGATCACGCCGCAGAGTGCCAGTGACGATCGCTTGATTGAGATCAGCATCGGCTTGAAAGCGAACGATCACGATGCCGCTGTCCGCCGAGCATTTTTAGCCCTCATCAGCTTTGCATAAAGAGCCGGATCGTCTGTGGCTAAAGGCTGAGGCATTGCTTCAAAAGCCGCTTCCTCACTCGCTAAATAAGCGTCAATATCGGCCTGGTTAGCGAGATAAAATGCGATCGCCCCATAGACCTGCTCTAGTGTCAGGAGTGGCAAAGACTGCACAATACTTTCTGGCGAGAGGCCATTCTGAAAAGCGTAAACTACTGAATCGAGGGAAATCCGACTGTTTTGAATCCAATACCCATGATTGCGAAGTTGGACGTAAGTTTTAGCGGTGACGACTGACATCAACTTATCCTCAGGGGTGACTCCAGCTTTCTTTTTATAGTTTAGTCGTCCGCCTGTTTGAGCGCTTAGAGGCCCTTAAACAGAGCAGTTTGCCGATCCGGAGCGATTCCTCCCGTCTAGATCTCTGATTTGCATCATCGGCCTTTTACAATGGCTGCATGTTATCAATCCGCGATCGCGCCTGAGAACCTGTGGCTGACCAATCCCCCCTGTTGATGCTTGTCGATGGGCATTCCCTTGCCTTCCGCTCTTACTACGCCCATTCCAAGGGGCCAGAGGGTGGCTTGCGCACCTCCACCGGCATTCCTACCAGCGTTTGCTACGGCTTTCTCAAGTCGCTGCTCGACACCATCGAAGCCGAACGGCCCCAATACGCCGCGATCGCCTTTGACCTCGATCAGCCCACCTTTCGCCACGAGATGGCCGATGACTACAAAGAGGGTCGCCCCGAAGCGCCCGAGGACTTTGTCGAAGATGTGAAAAACCTGCAGGCGCTGCTGCAGATGATGGGCTTTTGTGTGGTGACCGCGCCCGGTTTCGAAGCTGATGACGTGATTGGCACGTTGTCGACTCTGGGCAAAACCGAGGGCTATCGCGTCAAAATTCTCAGCGGCGACCAAGACCTGTTTCAGCTGATTGATGAAGATCAGGGGTTGGTCTCGGTGCTATATCTCAGCAGCATTTTTGCCAAAGGGCCGGGCAAAGGGGGCGCGCGGGAGTTTTACGCCGAACAGGTTAAAGAGAAGCTCGATATTTTGCCCTCCCAAGTGGTGGACTATAAAGCCCTCTGTGGCGACGCGTCCGACAACATTCCCGGAGTCAAAGGCATTGGGGCGAAAACAGCGGCGAAGCTGCTCAATCAGTACGGCAACCTGGCAGCAGTTTATGCCGACCTAGACAACATCAAAGGGGCCACGCAAAAAAAGCTGCGCGAGGGGCAAGACAGCGCGAACCACTCGCAAACGATGGCGCGCATCATCACTGATGTGGCGCTAGAGGCAGAGTTAGCCACCTGCCAGCTCACCGGATTTGATGTGCCCACCGTCACCGCTGAGCTGAAGCGGCTGGAATTTCATCAATTCATTAACCGCTTGCCCCGCATTGAGGCGGCGCTCAAGGGGGAAGCCCCGCCTGCCAAGGTTGCGAAAGAGAGCAAGACCGCAGCGATCGCCTTCGATCCCGACCTCGACTTTTTCTCCGCTGAGGAAACCGATCAGGCCCAGACGGTGAAGCCAGTGGAAATCACGCCCCAGGTGATCACCACCGCCGCTAGCCTGTACGAACTGCTTGATCTGCTGGGGGAACAGACTGATCCCAATAATCCCGTTGCCTGGGATACGGAAACCACGTCTCTGACACCTCGCGATGCAGACCTGGTGGGCATTGGCTGCTGCTGGGGTGAGGGTTTGACCGAGCTGGCCTACATTCCCCTCGGGCACAAGTCGGGCACTCAGTTAGATGTGGCCACGGTGCTCGAAGCGCTGCGCCCGATTTTAGAAGGGGCGGAATTCCCCAAGGTGTTGCAAAACGCCAAGTACGATCGCCTGGTGCTGCGATCGCAGGGCATCAGCCTGGCGGGGGTCGTGTTTGACACCATGCTGGCTAGCTATGTGCTCAACCCCGACACCAATCACAATCTCAGCGATCTCTCGCTGCGCTATCTCAACGTCTCGGCACAGAGCTATAAAGACCTCGTGCCCAAGGGCAACACCATTGCGGATTTGGAGATTGCTGCCGTCGCGGAATACTGCGGGGCCGACGTCCACACCACCTATCGGTTGACGCCCTTGCTCAAAGCGGAACTGGCGGAATATCCAGACCTGGAGCAGCTGTTCACCATGGTCGAATTGCCACTGGAGCCGGTGCTGGCCGAGATGGAATATCAGGGCATTCGCATTGACACTGACTACCTCGGCACCTTTTCTAAACAGCTGGAAACTGACCTAGCCAAGATTGAGGCAAAAGCCTACGAACTCGCCGGGGAAACCTTCAACCTGGGCTCGCCGAAACAGCTCAGCACTCTGCTGTTTGACAAACTCGGGCTCGATAAACGCAAGTCGCGCAAAAACAAGTCGGGCGGCTATTCCACCGATGCTTCAACGCTGGAAAAGTTGCAGGGCGATCATCCCGTGGTGGATCTGATTGTGGAAAACCGCACCCTCTCGAAGCTGAAATCCACCTATGTCGATGCCCTGCCCGAACTGGTACGCCTGGATACCCATCGCGTACACACCGACTTTAACCAAGCAGTCACCGCGACAGGGCGGTTGTCTTCTTCAAATCCCAACTTGCAAAATATTCCCATCCGCACAGCTTTTAGTCGGCAGATTCGTGCCGCGTTTATTCCTGAATCGGGCTGGAAGCTGGTGGCTGCTGACTATTCGCAAATTGAGCTGCGGATTTTGGCCCACCTCAGTGAAGAGCCGGTGCTGGTGCAGGCCTATAACAATCGCGAAGACGTGCACGCGCTCACGGCTCGCCTGCTGTTTGAAAAGGATGACATTTCCACTGAGGAGCGCCGCCTGGGCAAGATCATCAACTTTGGCGTGATCTATGGCATGGGCGCGGCCCGCTTTGCCCGCGAAGCCAATGTCGATCGCACCGAGGCCAAAAGCTTTATCGATCGCTACTACGAACGCTACCCGGCGGTGTTTGAATATTTGCAGCAAATGCAGCGCGAGGCGATCGCTCAGGGCTATGTGCAGACGCTAATGGGGCGGCGGCGCTATTTCAATTTCACGACGACCAAGCTGCGCGATCTGCTCGGCAGCGACCCCAATCAAATCGATCTGGATAGTCTCAAACGAATGAGCGGCTATGACGCGGCTTCCCTGCGGGCGGCGGCCAATGCCCCCATTCAAGGCTCGAGTGCAGACATTATCAAGGTGGCAATGATTCGTCTGCATGAGGTGCTGAAGGGGTATCAAACCCGGCTGCTGCTGCAGGTGCATGACGAGCTAGTGCTTGAGGTGCCACCGGAGGAGTGGACTGAGCTGGAGCCGAAAATCACGGAGGTGATGGAGTCGGCGGTGGCACTCAAGGTGCCGCTAGTGGTCGATGCCAGCAGCGGCCCCAACTGGATGGAAGCTAAGTAATTCGGTACTGTGAGTGAAGTGACGCCTGAGTAGAGATTGACTGCGCTGTCCGTGCTGTCAGAGCAAAGGTGCTCGCGATTTATTCAGAGCCGGATGAGCTTGGGAAAATTTTTCGCGATTATGGTGGCTAGGCTGGCAAGTTCCGCATATTCCTTTTGGCAGGATAGACCTACGGAAGCTTTCTCTCTAAGTAAGGTTCCTATTCAGACCTAGAACCATATCTATAACTTGCAAAGAGACTATAACTGTCTAAGGAGTTTAAGTGTACTATAGGCGACATGGTTAAAGCAGTGCTCCACCAAGGTGATGCCGTTTGCTGGCTGCGTAAGCTGCCCGATGCGTCAGTTGATCTAATTGTGACCGATCCTCCATACGAGTCGTTAGAAAAGCATCGTGCGGTAGGTACTACCACACGTTTAAAGCACAGCAAAGCTTCTAGTAATGACTGGTTTGATATTTTTCCCAATGATCGATTTCATGAACTGTTCGTAGAGCTATATCGGGTATTGAAGAAGAATTCTCACTTCTATCTCTACTGTGACCAGGAGACGATGTTCGTAGCAAAACCCATTGCGGAATCTGTTGGATTTCGCTTTTGGAAACCTCTCGTGTGGGACAAGATGAAAATTGGGATGGGCTACCATTACCGTGCTCGATACGAACTTGTATTGTTTTTCGAGAAGGGTAAAAGAAAGCTTAACGATCTTAGTATTCCTGACATTATCCAAGTGCCCCGGATTTACCGGGGATACCCAACTGAGAAACCTGTTGAGGTCTCAGAGGTTCTTATCAAGCAAAGTACAGAGCCGAATGAAATAGTTATCGACCCGTTCATGGGATCTGGCTCGACTGGCATTGCTTCGGTAAAACTCGGTCGTTATTTTATCGGTAACGATATCGGTGCAGAAGCTCTAGAAGTAACTCGTGAGCGACTTCAAGAGCTGCAAGTTGACCTTGTATCTACTCTCTGCCCGCAGCCCACATCTACATCCGACACGACACAACTCGACCTATCTCTCTAAAAAAGCTTATCTCTCATCTTTTAGAGGGCACTATGATTCCATGTCCATGACAAGTTCCAATAGTCATAAGAGAGGAGAAAAATCATGGCACTACGAGGAGGGGCCAAGAAGCTATGTGAATGGCTCAAACAACAGCGTGCAGGAAAAATTGTAAGCTACGACGAGGTAATGACGGCTGCTAACTGGAGTGAGGTGTCCCTTAAAACCTATATCAATAAGAATAAGATTGCTCCCTTCCTACAAAAGCTTGAAAATCGAACTCTTAAGGTTCTTCTGGATGGAGGTGACATAACAGATAATTTCTTTGATGAGACATTTACTCAGACTGCACCGCGACATATTAAACTCTCCGTGGGTGACAAACTTCAGGGTTCAGATTACGCATATGAACTTGTCGAACCACTTGGGAATGGAGCTGTAGGCTATGTGTGGTCTGCTCGAAAGCAATCACCAGAGGTCGAACTCGTGGCTGTCAAAGTAATGCTCCCGCGAGGAGACCTTCTGCAGGACTCAAAACTTCCTAACGTGCGAGAACGGTTTAGGCATGAAGCACATAATGGCCGTGAGATTGATCACCCCAACATTGTTAAATACCTCGACGTAGGTGATGTTCAGCAGAACCCGTTCCTCATTATGGAACTAGCGAATCGTTCCATTGCTGACCGGCTTCTCGCTAGCGGTCCTATTCCTGAGGAAGAAGTAGCCGAGATAGTACTGGATGCTATCGCTGGTCTCGCTGTCCTCCATTCTAAAGAGTGTCCCCACCGAGATATTAAGCCGGCGAACCTCCTAGAGTTTCCGAATGAGATTAAACTCGGAGATCTCGGCATCGTAAAGTGGAGCGACTTTGACCCAGCTTTCACAAAGGGAGGGACAATTACCCATGAATCTGTGCAACTCGGTTCCTGGTTCTACATGGCTCCAGAGCAACAAGAGTCGCCGCACAATGCAGTCGAAGCATCAGACATATATGCGCTGGGGGTTAGCTGGATAGAAATGTTGACGGGGCAGACACCAAGTCCTCAAGCGATCGGTGCCGGACAGTACGATATTCCGGAAGTAAGGGCAGGCGTCGCTGATCTAATAGCAAACATGGTTAAGTACAGCCCAGCTGATCGTCCAAGCCTTGAAGATATTCGAGAGATTATCCAGAGAACATATTCAATAGAGTGATATTCAGACAGTCTTACTTATCAGGTGATTGAGTGAAATTTATCGGAGAAATAAAGCTCTTTCTCAGTTCTCCTTGAAATATTTATTCCGCTGACTTTCAAGATCACGTATTCCAAACCCAGATCGTTAGCTAGAAGATTTAGTTGTGATAGAAAACAATGAATGTTGAACTTATTACAGCAGCTTTTGCTCTCGTAGTTTCAGTTGTTGGAATTTTAGTTAATGCATTACAAACAGACATTCAACGGCGTAAGATGCAGGGTGACAGAAGACAGTGGGAACGAGAATTTAAGAATAAGCAGAATGAATGGGAACGAGCGGTAGAAAGAGGTATCACTCAAACGATATTTCAGGAGGCATCAATCAAGCTATACGAAGCTAGACTCAAAGAATATGCTGTGGTTTGGCCCCTATTAAAAATAACAGCGGGATACGAATGGCAAAGATTAGGAGGGAATAAATTAGCTAAAGATTCCTGTCAAGATGCAGTAGAAGCTGTGCAGAAAATGGCTGACGCTCTCACTGATATTGCTTATGACAGCCTAGGCTTGTTGATGTCAGAAGAGTCACGCACACACCTCACCAGTCTACGCCGTTGTTGCGGTGCCTTCATAAAGAACAAGATGACCTTTCAAGAACTAACGAGACAGGCACATTGGTTTAAACATAGTCTCAGAGCTGACTTGTATATTCCTAGTAAGTCTATCGAAAATGAGGAGTTCAAAAAATATACAGAGACAATCAATGAATTCCTGCAATCTCAGAGAAACTGAAAGAAAATTCATCTTAGGTACGGGTTTAGCTGGCCAACCATTTTTAGTGTGCTGCAGGAAGACGATCTCTCCCTACAATGGGCTTGCCATCAGTCACGATCGCTGCTGTCTCACTGAACTTGAACGCTGGAGATAGATGTTCAGCTTTTAGCCAGGCTTCATGGAATCGTCTGTTTGACCACCTCTAAAAAGCCTTGGACGACTGGAGACACAGCTGTTGCCGCTATGCGACCGCCAGTGGCTAGCGCTCAAACTGACGCAGTAGGCGGGCAAGAGTACTGGACTGAGACGCAAAGTTGTCCACCATCGCGTTGCCTTGAAATATTGATGCCCTAGGGAGGAGAGGGACAAGGGAGCAGAAAAACTGGAATGACCAAGTGGCTGCTGCCGTGGAGCACTAGGAGCACCTAGGCAGACAGCGGCAACGTCGGGATGCCGTTTAGAGGCGAGATGCCAACCGTTCGTTCCGGTTTAGTCTTCGTCTTCGTCAGATAAGAGAGAACCGGTGAGGGAAACTTCCATTTCCATCCGTTGTTCCATCTGACGCAAGAAATAACCTGTCATCATGGCTGATGCCAGTAGACCGGCAAGGTTCTCGCGATCTGTCGTGATCTGGACGTTAAAACCGTCGCCCGGTAAGACTCCGATGAGCCCCTGGACATTTTGAGAAATTATCTGCTTGATTTCGGGAGTGACCGCCTGGGCTACTCGGCTCAACACATCAGGCGACTGATGCTTGAGATATTGAAGCAGCTGGTTGCCCGCCTCATCATCGACGTGCAGACCAACAAAATCAACGCGCTCAGGGTTAAATGTCATA